>CALSAU010000169.1:0-5451 GCA_943372985.1 Polaromonas sp. YR568
TCGCAAGAAAACATTCGCCGAACAATGGAAGCTGCACAACGCGCTGGTGCTGTTCAATCCCGCCCCTGTGACCTGACTTGATACCTGGTTCCCTGCCCGACTCACCCACTGATTCATCACCTGTTTTTTTGCTGTACCAAACCCAGAGGAGACATCACCATGCAACGCCGTACCCTGATTCATACCGCCATCGCCGCAACCGCCGCCGGACTCGGCGCCATGCCCGCATTTGCGCAAGGCGCCTGGCCTTCGGGCAAGGCCATCACCTATGTCGTGCCTTTCCCGCCCGGTGGCAACACCGACACGCTGGCCCGGCTCATCTCGCAGCCGCTTTCCGCCGCACTGGGCACGCCCATCGTGATCGAAAACAAGGGCGGTGCCGGCGGTAGCGTGGGCTCGGCCATTGCGTCGCGCGCACCGGCTGACGGCTACACCATCCTGGGCGGAACCATCAGCTCGCACTCCATCAACGGCAGCCTCTACACCACGCCGATTGGCTACGACATGGTGAAGTCGTTCGCGCCAGTCGCCATGCTGGGTGTGGGCGCGCTGATCTTGACAGTGCCCGCCAACAGCCCGCTGCGCACGCTGGACGACGTGCTCAAGGCCAGCCGTGCGAAGAATGGCGGACTGTCCTCGGGCTCGCCCGGCATCGGCACCTCGCCGCACATGGCGCTGGAGCTGCTGGCAGACCAGTCGGGCGTCAAGTTCACGCACGCCCCCTACAAGGGCTCGGGCCCGGCGGTGCAGGACCTGATCGGTGGCCAGCTGGACATGATGTTCGACACCAGCCTGATCGTCGGCCCCCATATTCAGAGCGGCAAGCTGCGCCCGATCGCCGTGACCGGCAGCCAGCGTCTCTCGGGTTTCCCGAACGTGCCCACCATTGCCGAGAGCGGCCAAAAGGGCTTCGACATGGTGTCCTGGCAGGCGATGTTCGTGCCCGCGAATACGCCGCAGCCGATCATCGACCGGCTGCATGCCGAGGTGATGAAGATCATCGCATCGCCCGACGTGCAGGCCAGGCTCAAGGGCTTCGGCATGGAGTCGTCCACCATGACACCGGCGCAGCTGGCTGCCTACCAGAAGGTCGAGGTGGAGAAATGGGCGAAGGTGATCAAGGCCGCCAACATCAAGGCTGAATGACTGACTACCTGACCAGCCAGCTCTCTATTCCAGAGAAAAGCAGAAGACCTCTATGACACAAGCCAATTCCTATCAACCCTTCCCCAACAGCTTCAAGCGCGATTTGCTCGCCGGCAAAACGTTGATCGGCTGCTGGTCGTCGCTGGCCAACGCCATCACCACCGAGGTGCTGGGCGTGGCCGGTTTCGACTGGGTGCTGCTCGACGGCGAGCATTCGCCCAACGACGTGGGCACCTTCATCCCGCAACTGATGGCACTGAAGGACAGCCCGAGTGCGCCCATCGTGCGCCCCACCAGCAACAACGCGGTGGAAATCAAGCGCCTGCTTGACGCCGGTTTCTACAACTTCCTGGTGCCCTTCATCGAAAGCGCCGATGAAGCCCGTGCCGCTGTGGCGGCCACACGCTATCCACCGCAAGGCATACGTGGTGTGTCGGTCTCGCAGCGCAGCAACCGCTACGGCACCGTGCCGGATTACTTCAAAGGCATCAACGACCAGATTTGCGTCGGTGTGCAGATTGAAAGCCGTGCCGGTGTGGCGGCTTCGCGTGCCATTGCCGAGGTCGACGGTGTGGACTGCGTGTTTGTCGGCCCTTCCGATCTGGCAGCGGGCTTTGGCCACCTCGGCCATGCTGGTCACCCCGAAGTGCAGGCCGCGATTGCCAGCGTGTTTGCGAATGCCAAGGCCTGCGGCAAGCCCACGGGCATCCTCGCGCCGGTGGAAGCCGACGCGCGGCGTTACATGGAGATGGGTGCGACCTTTGTCGCTGTTGGCAGTGACCTGGGCGTGTTCCGCTCGGCCACGCAGGCGCTGCGCGACAAGTATTGACCCCCCCAGCGATTGACGCCTCCCGAAGCGCGCTGGGGCGCGCCTCCCCCCACTGGGGGGCAATGCTGTAGCCCGGCAAAGCCGGTTCTACGCATTCGCGCATCTCGCCGCTGAACATTGCAGAATCAACCTTTCAGGAGAACCTCGAATGACAACGCAAAAACTTGGCTTCATTGGCCTCGGCATCATGGGTGCGCCGATGGCAGGGCACCTGCTCAAGGCGGGCCACACGCTTTTCGTCAACACCCGCAGCAAGGTGCCGCAGGAACTTGCTGGCGCCACGGTCTGCAAGAGTGCGAAGGAAGTGGCCGAGAAGGCCGACATCATTTTCATGATGCTGCCCGACACGCCGGACGTGGCCAAGGTGCTGCTAGGGGAGGGCGGTGTGAGTTCCGGCCTCAGCAAGGGCAAGACTGTGGTGGACATGAGCTCCATCTCGCCGATGGACACCAAGGACTTTGCCAAACAGATCAATGCACTGGGCTGCGACTACCTTGATGCGCCCGTATCCGGCGGTGAGGTTGGCGCCAAGGCCGCCAGCCTGACCATCATGGTCGGCGGTTCCGATGCTGCGTTTGAACGGGTGACACCGCTGTTTGAGCTGATGGGCAAGAACATCACGCTGGTCGGCGGCAATGGCGACGGGCAGACCTGTAAGGTGGCCAACCAGATCATCGTGGCGCTGAACATTGCGGCTGTCGGCGAGGCGCTGCTGTTCGCCAGCAAGGCCGGTGCCGACCCTGCCAAGGTGCGGCAGGCGCTGATGGGCGGTTTCGCGGCCTCGCGCATCCTCGAAGTGCATGGCGAGCGCATGATCAAGCGCACCTTCAACCCGGGCTTCCGTATTGGTCTGCACCAGAAGGATTTGAATCTGGCACTCGCCGGCGCACGCTCACTGGGTGTGGCACTGCCGCAGACGGCCGGTGCTGCGCAGCTGATGCAGGCCTGCGCCGCCAACGGCATGCAGGACCTGGACCACTCCGCGCTGGTGCGTGCGCTGGAGCTGATGGCGGCGCACACGGTCGCTTGACGATACCGTGAAGCCACTGGACCCCGCTCGCTTTCACGCCGAGCTGGACGGCAAGCGGGTGGCGCTGTTCACGCTGCGCAATGCCAGTGGCATGTCGGTCTCGCTGACCAACTACGGGGCGCGGATTGTGCAGGTGCTGGTACCCGACCGGCAGGGCGTGCCCGGCGACGTGGTGCTGGGCTATGACAGCCTGGACGCTTACCTCGGTGGCTCGCCGTCCATGGGCGCCTTCATTGGCCGCTATGCCGGGCGCATTGGCCATGCCAGTTTCACGCTGAATGGCCAGCTGCACCGGCTCACGGCCAACAACGGCGCGCACTGCCTGCACGGTGGTATTAAGGGCTCTCGTTTTCGGGTGTTTAATGCAGAGCAGACCAGCGAGCGCAGCGTGCGCATGTCGTATGTGTTCGCTGCTGGTGAGGAGGGCTTTCCGGGTGCCCTGGCGCTGCAGCTCAACTACACCCTGACCGACGCCAACGAGCTGATGCTGGATCATGAGGCGGTGGCGCTCGACGAGCCCACGGTGGCCAGCTTCACCAGCCATGCGTTTTTCAACCTGAACGGTGAAACCAGCGGCAGCGCACTGGACCACCGCGTGACGGTGATGGCCGACCACTGTTTTGGTATGAGCCCTGAACTGGTGGCGAATGGTCACATCCTGCCAGTGCAGGGCACGGCCATGGATTTGCGCGCGCTTACAGAACTGGCCAGCCGCATTCCGGCGCAACTGCCGGGCTACGACGACTGCTTTCTGATTCGTCGGCAGGCCGTTGATGAATGGGCCTTGTGCGCGCGGGTAGAGGCGACGAAGAGTGGGCGGACCATGGAGGTCTGGTCCACCGAGCCGACCCTGCAGTTCTATACCGGTATGGACGCTTCAGCGCGCCTGCCGGGTGGGCCAGGCAAGGGTGGCCAGCCTTACTTTCAGCAGCAGGGCCTGTGCTTTGAAGCGCAGGGCTATCCCAATGCGCCCAATCTGCCAGGGTTTCCGTCCGCGGTCCATGAACCAGGCCAGCCTCGCCGAGGCAGAACGAGTTACCGCTTTGGAACTTGTTGACGCAAAAAAGAAAAAGCCAGCACCTTTTGACAGGTGCTGGCTGATTGGAGCGCTTCGGGCGCCGTCGGGACGCTGGTTTACAGCGTATCGATAAAGCTGCGCAGCTTGTCCGAGCGCGAAGGGTGCTTGAGCTTGCGCAGTGCCTTCGCTTCGATCTGACGAATACGCTCGCGCGTCACGTCGAACTGCTTGCCGACTTCCTCCAGCGTGTGGTCGGTCGACATCTCGATGCCGAAGCGCATGCGCAGCACCTTGGCTTCGCGCGGCGTCAGGCTGTCGAGAATGTCTTTCACCACATCGCGCAGGCCGGCCTGCATTGCCGCTTCCAGCGGTGCGGTGTTGGCGCTGTCCTCGATGAAGTCGCCGAGGTGGCTGTCGTCGTCGTCACCGATCGGCGTTTCCATCGAGATCGGCTCTTTCGCGATCTTCATGATCTTGCGGATCTTGTCTTCAGGAATCTCCATCTTCGCGGCCAGGATGCTGGCGTCCGGCTCGAAACCGAACTCCTGCAGGTGCTGGCGCGACAGGCGGTTCATCTTGTTGATGGTCTCGATCATGTGCACCGGAATGCGGATGGTGCGGGCCTGGTCAGCGATGGAACGCGTGATGGCCTGGCGAATCCACCACGTGGCATAGGTCGAGAACTTGTAGCCGCGGCGGTATTCGAACTTGTCCACGGCTTTCATCAGGCCGATGTTGCCTTCCTGGATCAGGTCCAGGAACTGCAGGCCGCGGTTGGTGTACTTCTTCGCAATCGAGATCACCAGACGCAGGTTGGCCTCGATCATCTCTTTCTTGGCATCGCGCGAGTTGGACTCGCCTTCGTTCATGCGCTTGTTGATGTCTTTCAGCTGGCCAAGCGGTACCACCACGCGCGCCTGCAGTTCGGCAAGCTTGGTCTGCAGTTCCTGGATGGGCGGAACGTTTCGCGCCATCACGGTGGACCACGGCTTGCCGGCGGCGACCTGCTTTTCCACCCATTTCAGGTTCAGCAGGTTGGGCGGGAAGTCTTTGACGAAAATCTCCTGCGGCATGCCGCACTTCTCGACGATGATGCGACGCAGTTCGCGCTCTTTCTTGCGTACGTCCAGCACCTGGCCACGCAGCAGGTCGCACAACTTTTCGATGGTCTTGGCGGTGAAGCGCACCGTCATCAGCTCGTCGCTGAGTGCTTTTTGCGCCTTCACATACGCAGGGGTGCCGTAGCCCTCCTTGTCGTAGGTCTTGTGCACTTTTTCGAACAGCGCGGCGATGCGGTCGAAGCGCGTCAGCGCTTCCTTCTTGAGCTCTTCGAGCTTCTTGGTCAGCGCCTTGGAGCCGCCCTTGCCGTCGTCATCGTCTTCCTCGTCGAATTCGTCGAAGTCTTCCTCGGCCACATAGTCATCGGCT
>CALSAU010000170.1:0-5449 GCA_943372985.1 Polaromonas sp. YR568
AAGCTCAGTTCGCTGCTGGCCGAACTGGCTGTTCACCGCCTGGACCTGGTGATTTCAGAGGTGCCGGTGCCAGCCAATCTGAGTGTGCGCCTGTTCAGCCATGCGCTGGGGCAGACCAGCGTCAGTTTTTTTGTCTCACCTGCGCTGCTCAAGAAAGGCGGGCTGCTCCTGCGCGACGCCCGTAAGCGTTTCCCGGCCAGTCTGCAAACACTGCCGCTGTTGCTGCCAGGCGCAGAGTCAGCCCTTCGTGGACGTCTGGAGGGCTGGCTGGTATCGCATGGTCTGGCGCCGCAGGTGAGCGGCGAGTTCAACGACAGCGCGCTGATGAAACACTTTGGCCGCGAAGGGCTGGGCATTTTTGCCGCACCCACTGTGCTGGAGGCGGAAATCTGTCACCAGTACGGTGTGGTGTCGATGGGTGCTGCGCCGGATTTGCGCGAAGAGTTTTACGCCATTTCCATCGAGCGGCGCATACGCCACCCGGCGATTGCGGCGATCACCGCGTTTGCGCGCAACGAGCTGTTCCACTGACTGGCCTTGCCCACTGGAGCAGGCCGCCAGCTCAGGCTTTCAGATGAGCCCGTGCCAGCCCAGCACGGCACCGGCGCCCAGAAGCCACAGCAGGTGGATGCGTGTGCGCCAGACAATCAGCGCCGTGACGGCTGTGACCAGCCAGATCGGCCAGTCTTTCCAGCCGCTGCCGTTGGCTGTGGAGAGAATCCAACTGGTGGCAATCAGCAGCGCCACCACCACCGGCCCCATGCCCTGCTTGAAGGCCCGCACCGCCCTCAGCTCTCGGTTGCGGTGGCCCCAGCGGGCAGCGGTGTAGGTGAGTGTGGTGCTCGGAATCAGGATACCCAGCATGGTGCAGAAAACGCCCAGCAAGCCTGTCAGCATGCCGCCAGCGTTGACGCCGACATTCCAGCCGAGCAGTGCGATGAACAATACATTCGGGCCAGGGGCAGACTGGGCAATCGCAATCGAGGCGTTGAACTGCGCATCGGTCAGCCAGTGCTGTTCTTCGACCAGATAGCGGTGCATGTCAGGCGCCGTGCTGATGGCGCCGCCCACCGACAGCAGCGAGAGGGACAGGTAGTGCAGAAAAAGGTCCAGCCACTCGGCGGCGCCAAAAACCAGTGAGGGAGGTGCTGTCATGGCTTGAGCCGCCTGAAAGCCAGCACGCAAGACAGCCCGCCGAGGCCGATGAGCACATAGGCCAACGGCAAGCGCAGCAGCGCAATCGAGCAGAACACCACCACGCCGATGGCCGCGCACAGACGCAGCCCGAGCACGTTTTTCTGCAGCGCCCCGAACAGCTTGAGACCAGCTGCCGCAATCAACCCAGCCGCCACCGCCGCCATGCCGCGCAGCGCACCGGCGACGCCCGGATGGCTGGCCACCTGTGCATAGACCAGCGCGAGGATGAGCACCAGCAACAGGGGCACGGTCAGCATGCCGGCCAGTGCGGCCATTGCACCCTTGAGGCCAAAATACCGGCCCCCCACCATCAGCGACAGATTGACGACGTTCGGGCCTGGCATTACCTGTGCCACGGCCCAGTCCTCAATGAATTCCTCGCGTGTCATCCAGCGTTTTTTCTCGACCAGCTCGCGCTGCACCACCGCCAGGACACCGCCAAAACCCTGCAGCGCCAGCAGGGTGAACGAAACAAACAGGTCGGTAAGCGATTGGGGGCGCGGGCGCTCTTCCGCTTGCGCGGTCGGTTCGGAATTCATATGTGTAATTATCGCCGCTGTCTCTGCCAATGAGGGCTGCGCGCCGGGGCCATCAGGCTCAGGCAGGCTGGGGCTGTCCCGGCAGGGTAAAAAAGAACGCAGCACCTTTGCCAGGCGCCGATTCAGCCCGGATGTGCCCGCCGTGGCGTTCAATCACCTTTCGCGCAATCGCCAGACCCATGCCCATACCGGGGAACTCGTCGGGCCCATGCACCCGCTGGAAAGCGCTGAACAGCTTGTCGGCCCGGGCCATGTCAAAACCGGCACCCTGATCGCGAACCACATACACCGTGTTGCCCGCCGCATCAGGTTCAGGTTCGCGCTCAAAGCGGATGTCGGTGACGGGCGTGCCTGCGCTGAACTTCCACGCGTTGTCGAGCAAGTACTCCAGTGCTGCCGAGAGAAGCCGTGTGTCCCCTTGCACCACCATGCCATCAGCAATCGACAGCCGGGTCTGGCGCGCGGGGTCTGTTGCCTGCAGCCGGGTCATGATGGCTTGCGCGGTGGCGCTGAGGTCCACCGCTTCGTTTTTCATGGGCGAGTGCGCCGCACGAGAGAGCACCAGCAGTGCGTCGATCAACTGCGCCATCTGCTTCACACCAGACTTGATGCGGGTGGCGTAGGTGCGGGGTCGCTCCGCGCCTTCTGCGGGCAAGGCCCGTTCCAGCAACTGCGTGAAGCCATCAATCGTGTTCAGCGGACCCCGAAAGTCGTGCGACACGGTGTACAGCAAGGACAGCATCTCCTGTTGCGCGGCTGCAAGCTCGGCGGCCGTCCGTGTCGCCTGCATCTTCAGCGCCGCGTGGCGCAGTTGCAATTCCTGGTGCGCGGCCTGCAGGCTCTGCAACTGCTGCAACAGGTCACCCGAAGGCGCAATCACGCCTGACCGCTGGAGCGGGTCTGCTGCGTGGTGCGAATCGGAGTGGGTCTCGGCCATTTGGTGGGGGAATTGGCTGCGGCGGATGCAAGTGGCCGGGCGCGGCACGATTGCCTTTCGTTTCCATATTAAACGACCTCGCAAGCCAGCCCAACAGCTATTTTGGTGACGCACAGTCACAACGAAAAGTATCAGCTGGCCGATGTCTCAAGGAAGGGCGCTCCACTGCCTGTGCCACTGGCGACCCTGCCACCGGCTGTGCCTTTGAAGCGTTCACCAGCAGCCGGGCTGCCACCGCGCCAAAATGGTGCTTTATCGCATTGACCTGTCGTCAGTCCCCCTTGCTGGAACGAACCCATGACCACCACCCTCAAGATTGATTTTGTTTCCGATGTGTCGTGCCCCTGGTGTGTCATCGGCCTGAAAGCACTGGACCAGGCCTTGGCCCGCGTGGGTGATGTGGTGCAGGCCGAGTTGCACTTCCAGCCCTTTGAGCTGAATCCGCAGATGGGGCCGCAGGGCCAGGAGATCACCGAGCATCTGACGGCGAAATACAGCATCTCGGTCGAGCAGGCGAACATCAATCGCGACCGCATCCGTGACCGTGGCGCAGAACTCGGCTTCAAATTCAGCGGACCCGACGAGCCGGGCGGCGGCCGCAGCCGCGTCTACAACACCTTCGATGCGCACCGGCTGCTGCACTGGGCTGAACTGAAAGGGCCCGCACTGCAGAAGGCGCTGAAGGAAGCACTGTTCACCGCGTACTTCACAGACGGCCAAAGCCCGGCCTCACACGATGTGCTGGTTGCCGCGGCCGTGAAAGCCGGCCTGGATGCCACCGAAGCGCATGAGGTGCTGGAGTCAGGCGCGTACGCTGAAGAGGTGCGCGAGCGGGAGGCGTTTTACCTGCAGCATGGCATCCACTCGGTGCCAGCCGTCATCATCAATGACAGGCATCTGATTTCGGGCGGACAACCACCCGAGGTGTTCGAGCAGGCCTTGCGGAAAATCGCGGCTGAGGCCTGAGGGGCGACAGTCCGGCTGCTGGTGCTGTGAATGACGGCGTGCGAGGCTCGCCGGTGTTTACCGATTGCCAGACTTGCAATCGAGCTGCGCATCAAACTGACGCCCGCCTTCGGCGTAGTCGCTGTCGGTGACCCGACACCCTGACGCGCCCTCGATGGCCCGGCGCAGCAGGGCGGTGCCATCGATGGTCTGTGGCAGTGCTCTGGTTCGGTCTTGCGTTCGGGCGGTCCAGGTCCCCGCCGTCAGTGGTGCGACGATCACGGTAATACCATCGATCAGCAGCGTGCGGTCGCCTGTCTCCGGCGCGGTACCTTCACACCCCGTCAATGTCGCCAGTGCGGTGAGTACCGTCAGTGTCAGGCAGGCTGTCGCCGTGCGGATGGAGAGGCGCCGAACCGTATTTGTCACGCTGGAGTCCGCGCATTCGCGGCAGGCGCGCCGCTGACCGGGTTTGCTGCCTTTGGCTCCGGAATCTGTGAGGGGGGCTTGGGCAGCTTGGTGTCCGGGCAACCGGCCAGCACCAGCATGACCGGAATGCACAGGGTAGACAGAAGATGTTTCATGGTGTGTCCTTTCACAACTTCATCACAACGCCACATTGCAGCGAAGCCTCTGAAATATAGTCCGCACGCCAGCCCGATACCAGTGCCCGGCCCCAAGTGGCGGCAACGGCCTACAGGTCTGCGGTGCAGGAGCCGCATCGGGTTTGTCCTACGGCTGCTGCATCGGGTGCCCCAGACAATGGTTCTTCAACTCCGAGGACCTGACCATGCTGATTCGCCGCCACGCCACCCGCGCCCTGCTTGCAACCGTCGCCCTTTCAGGGGTCACCTTTCTTGCCGGATGCGCCATGATGAAACCTGAGTCGAACCTCGTGACACTCACCACGCAGCTGCGGGGGGCTAACGAAGTCCCACCGAACGCCAGCGCCGGTACGGGCACGGTGGATGCGATTTTTGATAAGAACACCAATCAGCTGCGTTGGAAGGTCAGCTATGCGGGCATGACCGGCCCGGCCACTGCAGCCCACTTTCACGGGCCTGCGGCGGTGGGCGCCAATGCCGGCGTGGCGCTCGGCTGGCCTTCACCCGTGCGCTCGCCGATGGATGGCAGTGCCACGCTGACGCCGGCTCAGGCGGCTGATCTGCTGGCTGGGCGCTGGTACGCAAACATCCACACGGCCGCTCACCCGGGCGGCGAACTGCGCGGGCAGATGACGGTGCGCAACTGATTCTTCTGCCAGCTTGCATGCGGTCGCGTCCATCCCGAAAGGGGTGGGCGCGATTTTTCTTGTCGGTGTATCCGCCAGGCGAAGGTTCAGGTGGGACTGGCACGTCGGGTTGTGCAGGCACATCGGTTGATTTATAGTTGCGTGCGCAACCATCAGTTGAATCGTTCCCAAGGCCATCCATGGTCACGTTATGGTCACACTCGACAGAACCCTGACCTATCGCCTGCACCTTCTGCACAAGCTGACCGATCAGGTCAGCCAGCGCGCCTACCTGAGCGGTACCGGCCTTTCGATGAGCGATGGCCGTTGCCTGACGGCCGTCGGCAACTTTGCGCCGCTCTCGGTGATGGATCTGGCGCAGAAGGCCAACCTGACCAAAGGGCAGGCCAGCCGTGCCGCCCAGTCGCTGGTGGATCAGCTGCTGGTGCGCAAGGTGGCCAGCCCGACCGATGGCCGTGGCGTGGTGCTCACGCTCACGCCCAAGGGCCGGGTGGTGTGGCGCCGCGCCATGAAAGTGGTGACGCAGCGCAACGAAGAAATTTTTGGTGTGCTGAGTAGCGCTGAACACAAGCAGCTGAG
>CALSAU010000171.1:0-5434 GCA_943372985.1 Polaromonas sp. YR568
GCTGCGCGCGCGCGGCTTTGAGCAGTTTTTAAAGTAAGCCCACTTCTGTCCTGGCGCAGCGCTCATAGCTTGTCTTCACCAGCCGAGCCGCGGGACTGGCTTTGCCAGACCACAGGCGGACGGCCCCCTCGGGGGGCAGGGAGCTACACGCAGTGAGCGACCGTGGGGGCTAAGTGACGATGCTACGCGTAACGGCTGGTGGCGCCTCGCCGATGTGAAATGCCAGCTTGCGCTCGCGCAGCGCCACGTCGCTCGCCGTCACGCGGTCAAAGCGCCGCAGGTGCTCGGTCCACGTTTCATCGGTGATCTGCTCGACATAGTGCCCGGGTCGGCTCACGTCGCGCAGCAGCGCCCATTGCAGGGCGCCCTGGCGCAGGCGACTGCGGCGACTCTCCTGCATCAGCGCCACAAAGTCATCGGCGTGCGCCGGATTGATCTGGTAATCAATTGACACCACCACCGGCCCGGCGTCGGGCGCGACCTGCTCCACCGGCGCCTTGAACTCGCGTGACGGCGTGAGGTCTTCCTCGATGCTCAGGTCCGTCACCCAGCGCTGCGCCAGAAACATGCCGAGCAAGCCACTGCCCGCTGCCACCAGCAGGCTGATGGTCACCGTGCCCAGCGTGGCCACCTGGCCCCACAGCGCAGCACCCAGGGCGCTGGCGCCCATGATGGCCATCTGGTACATCGACATGCCGCGCGCACGCACCCAGTCGGGCAGGGCGAGTTGCGCGGACACACTGAGCGAGTTCGCGCAGATGATCCACGCCATGCCATTGAGCACCATGGCAGGCACGGCCAGCCACGCATTCGGAGCCAGTGCCACCACCACGGTCGACACCGACTGAAGCCCGGTCGCGCCCAGCACCAGGGTGTTGCGCGTCATTTGCTGGCGCAGGCGTGGCAGGAACAGCGCCGCCACAATCGCGCCGCTCCCCATCGCCGCCAGCAGCATCGTGAACGTGCCGGCATCACCGCCCCGCAGCCGCCGCGCCACCAGCGGCAGCAAGGCCAGCAGTGCGGTGGAATGAAAGAAGAACAGTGACACCTGCAGCAACACGGCGCGCAGCCGGCTGGACTGGCGCACGAACTGCAGGCCGACCCGCATCGCGCTGACCAGACGTTCCCGACCCAGCGGGTTGGGCACATGCTCGCGCTTCCAGCGCATGATGACGAAGGCCGAGAGGATCGACAGCACCGCGTTGAGCACAAACACGTACTCGGTACCGGCGCTGGCAATCAGCGCACCGGCGACCAGCGGGCCGATGATGCGCGACGCATTCATCGACACGCCGTTGAGCGCCAGCGCGGCGGGCAGCTGGGCTCTGGGCACCAGCTCCGGCACGATGGCGGCAAACACCGGCCAGCGCATCGCCAGGCCCACGCCGTTGGCAAAGGTCAGCGCCAGCAGCAGCGCAGGCGTCATCACACCGGCGATCACGGCAATGCACAGCAGCGAGGCCACAGCCGCCACCCAGAACTGCGTGATGATGAAGTAACGCCGCCGGTCGAGGATGTCGGCCAGCGCACCGCTGGGCAGACCGAGCAGGAACACCGGCAGCGTGGCGGCCGACTGCACCAGTGCCACCCAGATCGGCGTGGTGGTCATCGAGGTCATCATCCACGCCGCGGCCACATCGTTCATCCACATGCAGATATTGGCTGCCAGCCAGGTGCTCCAGAGCATGCGGAACACCGGCAGGCGCATGGGCGCCCAGGCCGACAGCGATTCGGCTGGCCCCAGTGGTGATGGCGATGACGCTTCAGCCATTCAGCGCGCGTCCGTTGCGGTCTGATGGCTCATCGTGTTCAGCGCGTACAGCGAAGGCGATCCCTCGGGGCGCTTTTCCAGCGTCCAGATGGTGCGGTGGAATGCCGCCGCAGTCGGCCGGTGCGCAATCGACACCATGCTGCCGTGCGCCGCCTTCACATGCGCCACCAGCTTTTCGTAGAGCGTCTTCTCGGCCGCCTCGTCCAGCGCGCTGGTGGCCTCGTCGGCAAAAATCCAGCGGGGCTTTTTCAGCAGCACACGCGCAATCGCCAGCCGCTGCTGTTCCCCGCCCGAGAGCTTTTGTGTCCACGCGTCTTCGTCGTCGAGACGGCTGGCCAGTTGCGGCAGCAAGGCATCGGTGAGCGCCTGTTTCAGGTCAGCATCGGCATAGGCGCTTGCAGGTTCCGGATAGGCCAGCGCATCGCGCAGGCGGCCATCGGGGAAGTACGGGCGCTGTGGAATGAACATCGCCTGCTGCGGCAGTTGGGCGCGCCCGGTTGAGAATGGCCAGATGCCGGCAAACGCCCTGAACAGCGTCGACTTGCCGCTGCCCGACGGCCCCTTGACCAGCACACTGTCGCCGGGCTCGGTCTGCAGGTTCAGGTCTTTCAGCAGCGTCACGCCGGTGGGCAGCTGCAGTGTGAGGTTCTGGGCCACCAGCGAGTCCGTCGGAGTGGTCGCCGCATCGGCGGGCTGCACCTGCGCAGCTTCGCGTTCGCGCGTGGCCTGGTCAATCGCCGACATGCTGTCTTCGAAGCTGGTCAGGCGGTCGGTGGTGGCGCGCCAGGCGGCCAGGCTGCTGTAGTTGTCGACGAACCAGCTGAGCGAGTCCTGCACCTTGCCGAAGGCCGAGGAGATCTGGATCAACTGGCCCAGCTGGATGGCGCCACTGAAAAAGCGTGGCGCTGCCACCAGAAACGGAAAGATCACCGCCGCCTGACCGAAAAAGCTGGTGAACCAGATCAGGCGCTTCTGCGCCTTGAGCAGCAGCAGGTAATTGGCCAGCACCGACGAAAAGCGTCCGCCCAGGTGGTTTTGCTCCACCCGCTCGCCACGGTCCAGTGCAATCGATTCGCTGTACTCACGTACCCGCACCATGTGGTGGCGGAAGTCCGCCTCATAGCGCTGCTGCAGGAAATTGAGCCCGATTTGCGGCCGGCCGATGTAGTGCGTGAGCACGCTGCCCAGCGCGCAGTAGGCAATCGCTGCCCACACCATGAAGCCGGGGATGGTGTAGCTGCTGCCCGCAAGCGAAAAGGTGAAGGAGCCCGACAGCGCCCACAGGATGCCGATGAAGCTCACCAGCGTGACCACGGCATTGAGCAGCCCCATGGTCAGCGACACGGTGTACGTAGTGAAGGTGTTGAGGTCTTCCTGAATGCGCTGGTCGGGGTTGTCGGGCGTCGGGCCTTGCTGGTCGGCGGCATACACCGCACTGGTGGCGGGTGTGGCGACAGCAGCGGCAGAAAAACGCGCCAGCTCCATCTTGTAAAAGGCCTGCCCTGACAGCCAGCGGCGCAGGTAGTCGCGCGTCATCCACGAGCGCCAGCGGATTTCCAGCAGCTGCGTGAGGTAGAACTTGTAGACCGCCATCAGGATGGCGATCACCGCGAGGTAACTGAAACGCACCATCTGCTGCCAGAACACGGCCTGGTCCTTCTTTTCCAGTGCGTCGTAAAACACGCGGTACCAGTCGTTGAACTGTACGGCCATGTACACCGTGCCGAGGTTGAGCACCACGATGGCCAGCAGCAGGCCGCGAGCCTTCCAGCGGTCTTCGGATCGGAAGTAGGGCGCGGCCAGCGCCCAGACGCGGCCGCTGAACAGGCGGAAGGTGGCGAATTTGGTGGCAAGGCGCGTCAGCAGGTTCATTCGGTCAACCTTGGGTGAAGAAAGGGGAACAGGGAAGCCAATCGGGCAACTCAGGCAAAGGCATCAAGACGACTGGTTGGCCACGCCGCTGGCCACATGGCCAGCTGGCACATGCTGAGCGGCCGAGTGCACATGGCTGGTCTGGTCGTCAAAGAAAAAGTCGGGCTCGAACTCGCGCAGGAATTCGCCCTTGGCCAAGCCGCCGAGGAACATCGCTTCATCGACTTCGATGTTCCAGTCCATCAACGTGCGGATCGCGCGCTCATGCGCGGGCGCACTGCGCGCAGTGACCAGCGCGGTGCGGATGCGCATGCGCGAGGTGCCGGCCTGCTGCAAGCGGTGCAGCGCTTCGAGCAACGGTTTGAAGGGGCCGGCCAGCAGCGGCTGGCTGGCCTTGTCGTACTCGTGCGCCTGGAAGGCCGACAGGCCCTGGGCCTGGAACACGCGCTCGGCCTCGTCAGAGAACAGCACCGCGTCGCCGTCGAAGGCAATGCGCACCTCGTGCGGGTGCGCGTCGCTGGCACGCGCCGACTGCGGGTACACCTGCGCGGCGGGCACGCCGGCGGCCAGCGCCTCGCGCACATCGCTCAGATGCGCCGAAAGAAACAGGTTGGCATGCAGCGGCTTGAGGTAGCGCCACGGCGGCTCACCGCGGTTGAAGGTGCCGCGCTGGATGTTGAGGCCGTAGTGCTGCGCCGAGCGGAACACCCGCATGCCCGAGACCGGGTCATTGCGTGAGAGGATCACTACCTCGACGCGTTGGGCCTTGTATGCGGGGTCCGGTGTTTCGTTAAAAGCGAGCAGTTTTTTCACAAGTGAAAATGCCACACCCGGCTTGGCCGGCACGTCGAGGCGATCCAGCTGCAGCTTCATGTAGGCGGCGTCTTTTTTGGCGCCGGGTGCGGGCGGTGTATTCAGGCCGGATTCAAAGACCTGGTTTTCCTCTTCAAAGTCGAACAGGGCGCGCGAGGAGATCGCCACCACGAGTTGACCATCCAGACTTGCTGCCATAGTGACGTGCCTTGATCTTTCAGGGGGTTTGCAGGGTCAGAGTGAACCATTGTCCATATTCCGGTGCGGCATGCGGCCACTCGTCGGCCCGGGTGGTGTGACGCTGGCCGCGGGCAATGAGTTCCACCGCGCGAATCACGCCGGCGTGGGTGATCCACACGGTGTCGCCGTGCAGATCACGCCCCAGGTCGTCAAAGGCCGCCGCCACGCGGTCCATCACCTGCGTCACGCTCTCGCCGTGGCCCCCAACGCAGTGGTTGGCGAAATCGTCCGTCCAGTCTTGCAACGCAGCAGAATCAATGGCTTGCCACAGTTGCCCTTCCCATTCGCCAAAATGCATTTCCTTGAGGCGGTCGTCGGCTGCAGGGGACAGGTCGGGCCGCAGGCCGTGTAGCTGCATGGCCAGCTCGGCGCAGCGCCGCAGTGGCGAATACACCAGGCGCGCGTTGATGGGAAGCGCGGTAGCCAGCGCCTGGGCGCAGCGCTCGGTGTCTGGCACCCGTGCAGGCAGGTCAAGCTGGCCATAGCAGGTGCCCGGAGCCACCTCGGGTTGCGCATGCCGGACCAGCCAGAGTTTCATGGGGGGCACGCAGCAAGTCAGAGGGCCACCACCAGACCCAGGTAGAACGCGATCTCGCAGATTTGCTGGGTGGCGCCCAGGCAGTCGCCGGTGAAGCCCTGCAGCCGCTGCTTGAATCGATACGCCATCCACAGCAGTGCAAAAACCGCAAAGCCGCAGGCGACGAGCAGGCTGCCGATGTCAATCACGAGGCTGGCCAG
>CALSAU010000172.1:0-5422 GCA_943372985.1 Polaromonas sp. YR568
CGACTCGCGGCTGTACGTGGTGCGCGATGGCGAGCTGCTGACCCGCACGCGCGACCACTCCTACCTCGAGCAGCAGAACGCCGGCGTCATCAAGCTCGAGCGCATCAACCGCAACATCCTGTTCACCTGCCTGGGTTCACCCTCCAAACCGGTGTTCGACATTGCCGGCCCGGTGGTGCTGCAGCAGGGCGACAAGCTGATGCTCTGCTCCGACGGCCTGTGGGGCAGCCTGAGCGACGCCGAAATCGTGCGGCAGCTTTCAGGCAAAAGCGTGTCCGAGGCGGTGCCCGATCTGGTCGAAAACGCCCTGCGCGCCGGCGGCGAGCACAGCGACAACGTCACCGTGCTGGCCATGGAGTGGGAAACGCCCGACGCCTTTGAATCCACCCGTGGTGTCTCGACCGACAGCATCATGGATGGCGTGTTTGCCTCCACCATCCAGGCCGGCGTGCTGGACACCGGCGTCGATGAACTCGACGAAGCGGCGATCGAACGCTCCATCGCCGAGATCAACGAGGCGATTCGCCGGTCGGCTGCCCGCAAAATCTGACCCGGCCTTTTTCGGCGTGGCCGCATTCGGTGCATCACGGCATTCCCCAGCGGGTACCGTGCACTGAGCCCTTCTTCTTCCGTTCTATGATTCCGGCCTTAATGCCAGAAAGTCCATTCCCATGAGCCAGTTCCAACGAAGCAGCGCTCGCGCGCATGACGCCCTGCGCCCCGTGCAGATCACCCGCCACTACACCGTGCACGCCGAGGGCTCGGTGCTGATCGAGTTTGGTGGCACCAAGGTGCTGTGCACCGCATCGGTCGAAGAAAAGGTGCCTGGCCACAAGAAGGGCAGTGGCGAAGGCTGGGTCACCGCCGAATACGGCATGCTGCCGCGCGCCACCCACACCCGCAGCGACCGCGAGGCCGCCCGCGGCAAACAGAGCGGCCGCACGCAGGAAATCCAGCGCCTCATCGGCCGCTCCATGCGCTCGGTGTTTGATTTGAAGAAGCTCGGCGAGCGCACGATTTACCTGGACTGCGACGTCATCCAGGCCGACGGCGGCACCCGCACCGCCAGCATCACGGGCGCTTTTGTGGCGGCACAGGATGCCGTCAATGCGCTGCTGGCCAGCGGCAAGCTGACCGAGTCGCCGATCACGCAACACGTGGCCGCTATTTCGGTCGGCATAGTGCAGGGCACGCCATTGCTGGACCTGGAGTACACCGAAGATTCTGCCTGCGACACCGACATGAACGTGGTGATGACCAGCGCCGGGCACTATGTCGAAGTGCAGGGCACGGCAGAAGGCGCGGCCTTCTCGCGCAAGGAAATGGACCAGCTTTTGCAGCTGGCTGAAAAAGGCATCTCCGAGCTCATCGATTTGCAAAAGCAGTCTTTGTCGAAAACCAAATGACCACGTGAAGCCGGGCGCCCTTTAAATGGGCCAACCGGTACACACGACGCATGAAAATCGTTCTCGCCTCCAACAACAAGGGCAAGCTCGCCGAGCTCAAGACCATGCTCGCGCCGCTGGGCTTTGAGCTGGTCAGCCAGGCGGAGCTGGGCCTGCCTGAAGCTGAGGAGCCCTTCCGCACCTTTATGGAGAACGCGTTGGCGAAGGCTCGCCAGGCGTCGCGCTTGAGCGGCTTGCCTGCCCTTGCCGACGATGCCGGTTTGTGCGTGGACGCCTTCGGTGGCCTGCCCGGCGTGGATACGGCTTACTACGCCACGCAGTTTGGTTACCCCAAGGGGGACGACAACAACGTCAAAGCCTTGCTGGAACAGATGGCCCATCTGCGCGAACCCGCCCAGCGCCGCGCCGCATTGGTGAGCACGCTGGTGGCCGTGCGTTCGGCAGAAGACCCGGAGCCGCTGATTGCATCGGGCCGCGTGGTCGGGCAGATTGCCCCCGAGCCGGTGGGGAGCAACGGCTTTGGGTTTGATCCGGTGATGTACGTCCCCGAGTTCGGCCAGACTTTTGCGCAATTGCCAGTCGAGGTGAAAAACGCCAACAGCCATCGGGGCAGGGCGACGCAGCTCATGATCGCGTTGATGCGTGAGCGATGGCTGTGAAAGACATTCAGCACTACATGCGCCCCGGCACCCTGCAGCTGGGCGCGTTGCCGCCGCTGTCGCTCTATGTGCACCTGCCCTGGTGCCTGAAGAAGTGCCCCTATTGCGATTTCAATTCGCATGAGGTCGCTGGAGTGATGCCTGAGCAGCGCTATGTGGATGCGGTGGTGGCTGACCTGGAGGCAGCGCTGCCGCTCATCTGGGGCCGGCCGGTGCACAGCATCTTCGTTGGGGGCGGCACCCCCAGCCTGTTTTCGCCGCAGTCCATCGACCGTTTGCTGGGTGACATTCGCGCTCGCCTGCGCCTCACGCCCGACTGCGAGATCACGCTGGAAGCCAACCCCGGTACCTTCGAGAAAGACCGTTTTCGGGCCTTCCGCAGCGCAGGCGTAACCCGTCTTTCGGTGGGCGTACAGAGCTTTGACGACCAGCACCTGAAGGCGTTGGGCCGGGTGCATGACCGTGCGCAGGCGATTGCGGCGGTGGAAGAGGCGGCGCAGGCGTTTGACACCTTCAACCTCGACCTGATGTATGCCTTGCCTGGCCAGAGCATGGAGCAGCTCACGCAGGACGTGCAGCAGGCACTGGCGCTGCAGCCGCCGCATCTGTCGATTTACCACCTCACCATCGAGCCCAACACTTACTTCGCGAAGTTTCCGCCGGTGGTGCCCGAGGAAGATACGGCCTACGCCATGCTCGACCGCATCACCGAGATGACCGAGGCCGCCGGTCTGGCGCGCTACGAGGTATCGGCCTATGCGCGGCCAGACCACCGCTGCTTTCACAACCTCAATTACTGGCAGTTTGGGGATTACCTGGGCATAGGCGCTGGCGCTCACAGCAAGTTGAGCTTTGCCCATCGCGTGGTGCGGCAGGCGCGCTACCGTGAGCCCAAGCTCTACATGGAGCAGGCGCTGGCGGGGAACGCCGTCACGCAGGAAAACGAAGTCAGTCGCGCCGACTTGCCGTTTGAATTCATGCTCAACGCGCTGCGCCTTCGCGATGGTTTTAGTCTGCAGGACTTTACTGAAAAGACCGGCTTGCCGATGACGGCGATCCAGCGTGGTCTGGAAGAAGCCGAGCGCAAGGGCCTGATCGAGCGCGATCTGGTGCGGGTGAAACCCACGGTGCGCGGGTTTGATTTCCTCAACGATTTACAGTCTCTTTTTCTGGCCGATTGACGGCACGCCTACCCCACGGAACACATGGAAATCCAGAACATCCTCCTTCTGCTGACCACCTGCGCCATCAGCTTTCTGGTGGGGCGGGCCATCAAGAACTCGCGCCAGAAAAAGCGTCAGGCAGAGGCCGAAGCCCGCAGGCTGGAAATCCTGCGCAACAAGCCGCCAGAGCCTGAATCGCTCAACAAGGCCAAACGCAAGCGGCAACTTGAACAGCGTCGCAAGGCGGGGGATGGCGGTAAAGTCTGAGTGAAATCGCCGTGACTGTGCAGCTGATCCGCAGGTCACTGTGATCGTGCGAAGAACTCCAGCTTGGATTCTTTGCCGGCGTTGATGAGCCAGTGATTGGCGTGATCTGAAACGGTGGCTCCGCCAGAGGTCACTTCCGGTCGAATCGGGTACCGTGACTTGGGCAGTACCCACGCCATCTCTTTCAGCGATACCGGATGGTGAGCCGCGAATCGCGTTCCGTGCGCATCGCGCAGCTCTGACCAGCCGACGTCGCGCCGCGATGTCATGAAATCGGCCAGTCGTTCTGCGGTGTACCAGCGAAATCGATGGCTTCCCTGGCTCTTCGCGTAGGCCAGCAGCTCCAGCACCACGCTTTTCCACTCATAAGCCCAGGGCGGATGCATATAGATCAATCGACTGGTGTTCTTCTCTATCGTGAAGTCAATCAGTTCCCGGTACCACGCGGAGATCTGCTTTTGGGGAATCTTGAAGTACGCGAACTCGTCGAACACCGCGTAGCGACCCCAGGGGGTGACGGGGAAGGTCCACATCTTGGGGTTGTGTAGTTTTCCATCCCGGTAGTGCCGGGTTGGTCCTACCCCGGTATGCCCCGCCATGTAAGCGCTGACGACACCCTGCTGCTCCAGCCAGTCCATCGCCCAGATGGGGTTGTTGCCCTGTGGTGCCGAGTAGCTCCGCTGCGGCCTGCCAATGACTTTTTCCAGTGCAGCCTTGTTCAGTTCCAGAAACGGCAAAAACTCGCTTGCGTTTTTCTCGGTCGCATTGGCCCCGTAGTGGTCATGAATCCACCCTCCGTGGCTCCCCAACGAATGTCCCTGCCGGTCCAGTCGTTGCAGCAAGCCCTGCGCCACCGGATTGTTATTGAGGTCCCACCCCAGCTGGTCTTCAAACTCAATGGTGTCGGGACCAGCCGTGATGTCGATCGAGAAAGGCCCCTCATTGAACACGCCCAGTTTCTCCAGTTCAAGGCTCGGCGTCTGGGCCGCCATGGAGTCGAGGTGCCAGTTCAGCGTCATGCCCGCGATGCCATCAGGCATGGGCGATAGGCGTGCCATGCCGATGACCTGCTCAATGAAGTAGCGCAGGAAACCGTGCAAGGGCAAGGCATCCGTCTGGAGCTTGAGATGGGTCAGGGGCAGATTCACGAAAAGCACCGTGCCGTCGCCAAACTGGCTGACACCAGCTGCCACGCCGAACTGGGTTGAACTTGCCAACACCTTGCCGCGGAACTCGCCACGGGTGACATAACTGGCGTAGGTCAGGTAACCCGATCCGTAGCCGCTGTAGGCATGCCAATCATTGGCTGAAACGCGTTCCGGGCTTGCTTTGAGCGCAGCGCCGGGCGTGGTGATGACGCCGCTGTAATGCGTGGATTTGCCGGGTGGCACCAGCAGATCGTGCAAGGTCTCCCGCAGGGCCACGACATGACCGGCGCCAGTGGTCTTGTCGCGCAGCTCGTCGTAGAAAAGGTAATCAACACCAGCCAGATCACTCAGCCTCGACATGGGCTGCGAATGAAAAATCCGGTCAAAGGTTGCGCGTTCCAGTGACCCGAAGTCGAAGACCAGCATGGTGCGACCGCCCTCTGCGGTGTAGGTTCGGATCGCCTCTATCAACAGTCTGTCTGCCTCCTGGTGCAGCAGGTCGGGCAGCACCAGACCGGCGAAACCCAGGGCCTTCGAACCCAATGCCCTGAACTGCCGGTCAGTCACGGGTTGAAGGCGCACGCCCTCCTCAGATGCAGCATCCACCCAGGCGGTCACCCGTGGGTTGTCGAGACGTTCGTCGTTGGAGACCAGCATCAAAAGCAAGCCAGCGTCGGCTGCCATGGATTGCGAAAAAGTGCTGTTGTCGACCAGATTGGCATCGTGCGGGCCGCGCGCGCAGCCCGCCACGAACACAGCGAGCACCCCGGAGAAAAGTA
>CALSAU010000173.1:0-5410 GCA_943372985.1 Polaromonas sp. YR568
CACCGCGCGGGCGGCCATTGCTAGTGGTGTTAGCCAGTTCATCCTAGTGTCTACCGACAAGGCGGTGCGTCCCACCAACGTCATGGGCGCGAGCAAGCGCATGGCCGAACTTGTACTGCAGGCCTTGGCTGGGCAGGCCGAGAACGGAAGGACCTGTTTTGGTATGGTCCGGTTTGGTAATGTGCTTGGCTCCAGCGGCAGCGTGGTGCCACTGTTTCGCGGCCAACTCTCTAGCGGCGGACCGCTCACTGTCACGCATCCGGATGTCACACGGTACTTCATGACTATTCCTGAGGCGGCCCAGCTGGTTTTGCAGGCAGGCGCCATGGCCACGGGCGGCGACGTGTTTGTACTGGATATGGGTGAACCTGTCAGGATATTGGATCTGGCCCATCGTATGGTGGAGCTATCCGGCCTGACGGTCCGGGATGAGGCGAATCCGGGCGGTGATATTGAAGTCGTCATTACCGGCCTACGCCCTGGTGAAAAACTATATGAGGAACTGCTGATTGGTGATAATCCCTCGCCCACGGCGCACCCGCGAATCATGAAGGCGCATGAAGACTATCTGGTTTGGGCTGAACTGGAAGCGCATCTGGATACCCTGCGTTGGGCCTCTGAAACTGGCGATGTGGATACCATCAAGGAGGTATTGCGGACCTGTGTGCACGGCTATTTTCCTCAGGCCTCCAGCACTGTCTGACGACCTGACTGTCAGGATGCGACACAATGAAATGATTGCCCCGATTTAATAAGCCAATGAACCAAATCCCTCCCCCAGCCGACCCCGACCTCTCCCACATCGGCCCCCGCGACAAGGCCGAAATCCTCGCGCAGGCGCTGCCTTACATCCGCAAGTTCCATGGCAAGACCATGGTCATCAAATATGGCGGCAACGCCATGACTGACCCGGCCTTGCAGGCTGACTTTGCGGAAGACGTGGTGCTGCTCAAACTGGTTGGCATGAACCCGGTGGTGGTGCATGGTGGTGGCCCGCAGATCGAGACGGCGTTGAACCGGCTGGGCAAGAAGGGCCATTTCATCCAGGGCATGCGTGTCACTGACGAGGAGACCATGGAGGTCGTCGAATGGGTGCTGGCCGGGCAGGTGCAGCAGGACATCGTGGGCTTGATCAACCAGGCCGGTGGCAAGGCGGTGGGCCTGACCGGGCGAGACGGTGGCCTGATCCGTGCGCAAAAGCTCAAGATGCTGGACAAGGACGACCCGACCAGGGAGCACGACATCGGTTTTGTCGGCGACATTGTCAGCATCGACCCGAGCGTGGTCAAGGCGCTGCAGGATGACGCTTTCATCCCCGTCATCAGCCCGATCGGCTTTGGCGCGGAAAACGAAAGCTACAACATCAACGCCGACGTGGTGGCCGGCAAGCTGGCCACGGTGCTCAAGGCGGAAAAGCTGGTGCTGCTGACCAACACCCCCGGCGTGCTGAACAAGAAGGGCGAGTTGCTCACCGACCTCAGCGCCCGCGAGATTGACGAGCTGTTTGCCGACGGCACCATCTCGGGCGGCATGCTGCCCAAGATTGAGGGCGCGCTGGACGCGGCCAAGAGTGGCGTCAACTCGGTGCACATCATTGACGGCCGGGTGCCGCATGCCATGCTGCTGGAAATCCTGACCGATCAGGCCTACGGCACCATGATCCGATCACATTAAGCCTCTCCCGGGGCGCTGCGCCTGCAGCCCGGCCAAGTCGGGTTCGCGTAGCCCTTGCTGGTCGCTTTTTGGTACGAAACAGCCCCAGACTGTCGTTGAGCTGACGCATGCACTCCTGCGCTGGTGTTATCCCGCATGGGTGCCGCTCTGTCGCACCGTATGCTCAAACCCTATGCGATTACTGTTGGTTGAAGACGATGTGATGGTGGCCAGCGGCATCAAGCTGGGGCTGAGTGACGCCGGCTATGCGGTCGACTGGGTCGGCAGCGCCGAGCGTGCCGAAGAGGTGTTGAAGGGCGAGGCATTCGACGCCGCCATCATCGACATTGGCCTGCCCCGGGTGGACGGTCTGGAGCTGACCCGTCGTCTGCGCCGCAACGGCCTCGCCATGCCGGTGCTGATCCTCACTGCACGCGATGCGCTACAAGACCGGGTACAGGGTCTGGACCTAGGCGCTGACGATTACATGGTCAAGCCGTTCGAGCTGCCTGAACTGCTGGCCCGCCTGCGTGCCTTGCTGCGGCGGTCCCAGGCGGCGACCAGCGCCATCCTGAGCTTTGGTGCACTGGAGCTCGACACCGCGAACCGCGAGGCGCGCGCCAACGGCCAACTGATCGAACTGGGCCCGCGCGAATGGACGGTGATGGAATACCTGCTGATGCACGCCCCCAAACCCGCCAGCAAAGACAAGCTGCTCCAGGCCATGACCGGGTGGGACAAGGAAATCACGCCCAATGCCATCGAGGTCTATATCTCCCGGCTGCGTGGCAAGCTGGAAGGCCATGGGGTGGCGGTTCGTTCCATCCGCGGATTTGGCTATCGCCTCGAGCTTGTCAGCACGGGTGGCGATGGGGCAGCCGCTGCCAACCTGGCTTCTCCCGGCACATCGTCCGCTGACTGAGTGGGCGGCATGAGCAGGCCATCATGGTCCGCGGCCTCAGGGCTTCTTGATCCGGTGCGGCGCCTCGCAGGGCTTGCCGTCAGTCGTTTCACCCACAGTTTCACCCGCAGCCGGCTGGTGCCTGCCGCCATGAAGTCCGGCCTCCAGCGCCGGTTGCTGCTGCTGCTGCTCGCGCCGATGGGTGTGCTGGCTGTGCTTGGCGCTTACTTCGATTACCGGACCGCTGGCAATGTGGCCCTGCAGCAGGACCAGCAGTTGCTGCGCCTGATTCCGCTGCTGGCCGACTCGGTGGTGGGCCCGGGGACCGAGCAGGGGACTCCGCCGATACTGTTGCTCGCGCCAGCCATTGAAGAGTTTGTCAAGGGCCGTGCCAATGCCGGCGGCTTTCGTGTGTCGGATGCGGCTGGCAACTTCGTGGCCGGCGAGGCCTGGATACCGGTGGTGCTCCCTCCCACTTTCGATGCGGAGTTCCACAGCGTGGAAGACCGAGGCATTAGCTACCGCATCGTGGTCCAGCGCGCCAAGACAGCGGCGGGTGAACTGATCCTTCAGCTGGCCGATGGCGCCGATCCGCGACAGCAATGGGTGCGCTCCATGCTGCTCACGGTGCTGCTGCCCAACCTGGTTCTGGTGATCGCTGCCGGCTTCGCTTTCAACTGGGCCGTGACCCGGGCGTTGCGGCCGCTGATCGAGCTGAAGGAGGCGGTCGAGCGCCGCAGCCCGCGCGACCTGAGCGCGATCGATCCGCTCGCCACGCCGGCCGAGGTGCAGCCGCTGGTCACGGCGCTCAACCGCCTGTTCGATCTGGTCAACGACCAGGCCGAAGGGCAACGCCGCTTCGTGGCCGATGCCGCGCACCAGCTGCGCACACCGCTGGCCGGCTTGCAGGCGCAGGTGGAGGCCTGGGCGCAGGCGGCGCGCGCTTCCGGCAAGGAGGGGGCGGTCACGCTCTCGGCCGACAAGGTGCTGCGGCTTCGCAGTGCCACGCGCCGCACCTCCCAGCTGGCCAACCAGTTGCTGGCGCTCTCGCGCGCCGATGCCTCGGTCACCTCGGCGCAGCCCATGCAGCGGGTGGATTTGCGGGAGCTGTGTGAATCCGTGCTGCCGACGCAGCTCGACGCCGCCATGAAAAAGGGCATTGATCTGGGGCTGGAGACACAGCCAGCGCAGGTCACAGGCCACGAATGGCTGCTGCGCGAGCTGCTTTCCAATCTGGTGGATAACGCCATCAAATACACGCCGACTGGCGGTACGGTCACCATTCGCTGCGGGCCTTGCAGTCCTCTTGATGACCAGGGGGTGCAGCAGTCTGGCGCCTATCTGGAAGTGGAAGACGACGGCCCCGGCATCGCCCCGCATGAGCGCAGCCTTGCGGTGCAGCGCTTCTACCGGGTCAAGGGTACGCAAGAGGAGGGCAATGGCCTGGGGCTGGCGATTGCCGACGAGATTGCGCGCCTGCACCACTCGCAGCTGGAACTGGGCGACGCCCGACCGGCCACAGAGGGCGAGCAGACCGCCCGCCGTTCCGGTCTGAAGGTGCGTTTGCGGCTGGTCTGAGGACCTTTTACGGCGAGCGCCATCGCCGTAAACCCCATGCTGCCGCCTCTCGGGCTGTCGCCGGGCTGTGAGAGAATCATTTGCAACGAGGATCGGTTTTTTGAAACAGTGTTCTGTTTGGTTTCTTCTGCCCGTCCTGCCTGAGTTCTTTCCCTTCAAGGACCTTTGCGCCTATGTCCGATCCAGCGTCTGAATCTGAACTGACCTCGCCCGCAGCCGCCGAGCCGGCCACGCGCAAACGCCCCAAGCCGGGCGAGCGCCGGGTGCAGATCCTGCAGGCGCTGGCCACCATGCTGGAGCAGCCCGGCGCCGAGCGCATCACCACTTCGGCGCTGGCCGCACGGCTGGAAGTGAGCGAAGCCGCCCTCTACCGCCACTTCGCCAGCAAGGCGCAGATGTTCGAGGGCCTGATTGAGTTCATCGAGCAAAGCGTGTTCACCCTGGTCAACCAGATTGGCGAGCGCGAGACGGACCACCTGCAGCGCACCCGCAAGCTGGTGGTGATGGTGCTGCAGTTCGCCGAGAAGAACCCCGGCATGACCCGCGTGATGGTCGGCGACGCGCTGGTGTTCGAGAACGACCGCCTGCAGGAGCGCATGAACCAGTTCTTCGACAAGCTGGAGTCCAGCCTCAAGCAAAGCCTGCGTGATGCAGCGGCCGCCAGCGGCGCCGCCACACCCACAGTCGATGCCCAGGTGCGCGCCTCAGTCATCGTCGCCTTTATGGTCGGCCGCCTCCAGCGCTTTGCCCGCTCGGGCTTCAAGCGCATGCCCTCAGAGCACCTGGAAGCCAGTCTGAACATCTTGTGTTGACCCCTGCTGACGCTCACTGCGTGTAGCGTCCCCTGGAAGGGGAAAAGGCGCGACACGAAGTGCGCGTCCGATAGGAGTGAACTTCCTCACCAGTTCCACAAGGTACCGTCATGCGCCAGCCGGTTCACCGGCAGGTACGCGCGCTGGTACGGGTACTTGGCGGCCAGCTTTTCGTCGATGTCCACCCCGTGGCCCACAGCTTCGCCGCAGTACATGAAGCCTTTGTTGAAGCTGTAGGCGTGGGGGAAGACCTCGTCGGTGGCTTCGGTGTGGCGCATGTATTCCTGCACGCCGAAGTTGGGCACCCAGGTGTCAAAATGCAGGGCGGCGCCCATGCACACCGGCGAGAGGTCGGTGGCGCCATGGCAACCGGTGCGCACCTGGTACATCGCGGCAAAGTCGGCAATGCGCCGCAGGTGTGTGATACCGCCAGCGTGCACCACCGTCGCGCGGATGTAGTCGATCA
>CALSAU010000174.1:0-5404 GCA_943372985.1 Polaromonas sp. YR568
TTGCAGGTGGAGCACCCGGTGACAGAGGCGATTACCGGGCTGGACCTGGTGGAGTGGCAACTGCGCGTGGCGTATGGCGAGCCACTGCCGCTGCAGCAGGGCGATCTGAAGATTCATGGCCATGCGATTGAAGCGCGCATCTGCGCCGAGACGCCCGACAACAATTTCCTGCCCGCCACCGGAACACTGCATGTGTACGACAAACCGGCGCACACCGCGTTCGAGCGAGCAAGCCTCAGTGAAAGAGGGCTCGCGGTGCGCGTGGACGATGGCGTGCGGCAGGGCGATGTGATCTCGCCGTATTACGACTCCATGGTGGGCAAGCTCATCGTGCACGGCCAGACGCGCGCCGAAGCGCTGGCCCGACTGGACGACGCACTGGCGCAGATCCGCATCGTCGGCCTCAGCACCAACGTGCAGTTCCTGCGCCATGTGGTGCACAGCCCGTCGTTTGCAGAGGCCAACCTGGACACCGCGCTGATCCAGCGCGAAGAAGCGCGACTCTTCAGGCAGGAGCCGGTGGGCCTGCCGCTGGCCGCCGCCTGTGTGGTTGCGCAGACCCTGCTGGATGAGAGGGCGCTGGAAGGCCACGACCCCTTCAGCCGGCGCGATGGCTGGCGCTCGCACGGTGTGGTGCAGCGCCGTTTTGAGTTCGAGTTTCATGGCGAGGCAGCGGTTGCCGACTTGACTTATCTGCATGACGGCGCACTGCAGCTGAAGGTGAGCGGGCAATCCGGCCCGCTGGTGTTTTCAAAGGCTGGCGCCGAAATGGATGTGCAGTTTGCAGGCGAGCGCGCCACGGCGGCGGTGTACCGCAGCGGTGAGCTGGCCCATGTGTTCACCGCGCGCGGCGCGACGCAGATCACCGTGGTCGATTTGCTGGCCCATGCGGGCGAGGCCCATGCCGAAGGCGGCCGCCTCACGGCGCCCATGCCGGGCAAGGTGGTGTCGTTCGCGGTGAAGGCTGGCGAGGCGGTCAGCATGGGCCAGGCGCTGGCGGTGATGGAAGCGATGAAAATGGAGCACACGATTGCCGCGCCGGCTGACGGCGTGGTGAAGGAACTGCTCTACGCACCGGGCGACCAGGTGGCTGAGGGCGCGGAGTTGTTGACCCTCACTGTTTGATCTCCCGCGTGGAGATCGTTGGACATTGCTTTTTCGAGACCCGATGCGCATTACCTATTGCTGTACCGATTCCAGACCCCAGCCCTGGCTGGAGGGCCTATCCCGCGCCTTGCCCGACGCCACAGTGGAGCTGTGGGCGCCCGGCGCACCGCAGGCCGATTACGCGGTGGTTTGGGCGCCGCCCCAGCAGTTTTTTGACGAGCAGGTGGCTCTGAAGGCGGCCTTCAACACTGGCGCCGGTGTTGATGCGCTGCTCAAGCTGCGCCTGCCCGCAGGCGTGCCCATCGTGCGGCTGGATGACGCCGGCATGTCGGTGCAGATGGCCGAGTATGTGTGCCATGCCGTGATCCGCCACTTCCGCGAGTTCGATGCTTACGAGGCCGATGTTGCCGAAGGCCGCTGGTCTTTCCGTAAGCCCCGGCTGCGCGATGACTGGCCGGTGGGCGTGATGGGGCTGGGCGTGCTGGGCGAGCGCGTCAGCCGGGCGCTGGCGCAGTTTGAATTTCCGGTGAAGGGCTGGAGCCGGTCACCCAAGGCGGTCGAAGGCGTTCAATGCTTTTCCGGCGACATCGGCAGCGAGGGCTTCAAGGCTTTTCTGGCTGCCAGCCGCGTGCTGGTGTGCCTGCTGCCGCTGACGCCCAACACCCAAAACATACTGAACTGCGACACGCTGGCGCAGCTGCGCCCCGGCGGCTATGTGATCAATGTGGCGCGCGGCGGCCATCTGGTGGATGAAGACCTGCTGGCGCTGATCGACAGCGGCCACCTCGCCGGCGCCACGCTGGATGTGTTCCGCACCGAGCCTTTGCCGGCCGAACACCCGTTCTGGTCGCACCCGAAAGTCACTGTGACGCCGCATACCTCGGCCCGCACGCTGCGCGATGAAAGCATTGCCCAGATTGCAGGCAAGATTCGCGCACTGCAAAATGGAACGCCCATTACCGCTCTCGCCGGTGTGGTTGACCCGCACAAGGGATACTAGAACATGGAGCCCCCACGGTCGTTCGCTTCGCGTAACTCCCTGCCCCCCGAGGGGGCCGCTACGCCTGCGGCCCGGCTAAGCCGGTTCCGCGTCTCCTGCTTGGTCGAGAGGCTTCGATTACCAAATATCCTGAAGGAACTTCCGTGAGATTCCCATCGAAAGTCAAACTTGTGGATGTCGGCCCGCGCGACGGGCTACAAAATGAAAAATCGCCAGTGCCTGCCGAGATCAAGATCGGCCTGGTGCACCGCCTGCAGGATGCGGGCCTCACCGAGATCGAAGTCACCAGTTTCGTGTCGCCCAAGTGGGTGCCGCAGATGGCCGACAACGTGGAGGTGATGGCGGGCATCCATCGCAAGCCGGGTGTGCGCTATTCGGTGCTGACGCCCAATATGAAGGGCTTTGAAGCGGCCCTGCCGACCCGACCCGACGAGATCGTGGTGTTTGCTGCCGCCAGCGAAGCCTTCAGCCAGCGCAACATCAACTGCTCCATCGAGGAAAGCATCGAGCGCTTCCGGCCGGTGGTTGAAGCCGCCAAGGCGCACGGCATCCATACGCGTGGTGCCATTTCGTGCGCGGTGGGGTGCCCGTATGAAGGCGAGGTCGCGCCCGAGCGCGTGGCCATGGTCGCCCGGCTGATGAAGGGCATTGGTGTGCAGCACATGGGCGTGGCCGACACCATTGGCGTGGGAACACCGCGCAAGGTGCAGGCGGCGCTGGAGGCGGCGCTCCGGCACTACGACATCAACGACATCTCGGGCCACTTCCACGACACCTACGGTCAGGCACTGGGCAACACGCTGGCCAGTCTGGAACTGGGCGTGTGGCAGTACGACACCTCGTCGGCCGGGCTGGGCGGTTGCCCGTTCGCCAAAGGGGCTACCGGCAATGTGGCCACCGAAGACGTGGTGTACATGCTGCACGGCATGGGCATTGAGACCGGTATCAACCTCGACAAACTGATTGACGCGGGCACTTACATCAGCGACTTCCTGCAGCGCAAGCCCAATTCGCGCGCCGCCACGGCCCTGCTGAACAAAAGGATGGCGGCGTGATGTGTGGGGCAGAGTTGGTGGCGCTACCTGAGGGCGTGCAGCGCGTGGCGGCCTTGTTGCAGTCGAGCGGACATCCTCATGCGCCGCTGATGCTGGACGACGCAGCGCGCACCGCGCAGCAGGCTGCTGATGCGCTGGGTGTCTCCATCGGCCAGATTGCCAAGAGCATCGTGTTCCGCCGCCGCTCGGACGACGCAGCGGTGCTGGTGGTGACCTCGGGTGACCAGCGCGTGGATGAAAGAAAAGTAGAGGCGCTGCTGTGCCCCGACGGCAAGCGCCTGGGCCGCGCCGATGCCGAGTTTGTGAAGGCGCGCACTGGGTTTTCGATTGGCGGCGTCTCGCCGCTTGGCCATGCCACGCCGCCGGTGATGCTGGTCGATCAGTCGCTGTTCCGCTTTGAAGACATCTGGGCTGCAGCCGGGCACCCCCATGCGGTGTTCAAGCTGTCGCCGCAGCAGTTGCAGCAGCTCACGGGGGCACCGGTGGTCGATGTGGCGGTGGACACCGCACAAGAACTGCGACTGTTGCAGCGCTCTGCCGGCCAGGTGCTGGCACGCGCGGCCACGCTGGAGGCCACAGCCGATGTGCCGTCGCCCTGCAATTCGGTGTGCCGCATGAATGCGGTGACGGGCCTGTGCGAAGGCTGCTTTCGCCTGCGCGAGGAAATCGCCAACTGGAGCCAGATGGACGACACCGGCAAACGCGGCATCTGGCGCACGCTGGTTGAACGCGCGCAAGCGGTGCGGCGGCCGGCATGAGCGATTCGCCCGGCATCACTGGGGCAGCACCGGCGGCAGGGCGCATGGCGCAGATCACCTGCCACCTTGATTTCATTTCGCCCTATGCCTGCCTCGCCTTCGATCACCTGCCCGAGGCGTTGCGCGGCCTCAGCTACAGCATCACCTACCGCCCGGTGCTGTTCGTTGCCATGCTCAAGCACCATGGGCAACTCGGCCCGGCTGAAATTGCGCCCAAGCGCGACTGGACTTACCGCCAGGTGCTGTGGCAGGCGCATCAGCTCGGCATTGAGTTCGCGATGCCGCGCAGCCATCCGTTCAACCCGCTGCCCTTGCTGCGGCTGGCCGTGGCGTGTAGCCCCGAAGGCTTGCCGGGCCAGCCGAATCGCTATGTGTGCGAAACCATTTTTCGCCATGTGTGGCGCGGTGGTGCCGAGGCCTCAGACCCTGCGCGCGTGGAGGCACTGACCGCGCAACTCGCACCCGCCCAAGACCCGCAGGGCGAGGCCGTGAAGGCACAGCTCAAGGCCAACACCGAGGCGGCGATTGCCAAGGGCGCATTTGGCGTGCCGACGTTTGAAGTGGACGGTAGATTGTTCTGGGGCCTCGATGCCTTGCCGATGCTGCGCGCTTACCTGTTGGGCGATGCGTGGTTTGAATCTGCTGCATGGACCGATGCTGCCCGATTGCCGGTGGGCATACAGCGGCCCCGTTCCGGTGCGTGACGTACGTTGTAAGTAGAAAGCGTTGCTCTCCAAGAGCGCTGCGGTTCAAGGCTGGGTATTCCCCAGTCCCATGCGCTGGACAGGTGATTGTGCAATCTACATAATCATTTGATGATCTCGCCTGCTGGTTTCAACGGCCCAGCCTCTGCGGGCAAACCCATCAAAAAGCAGGAGGTGTCCCTTGGATGAAATCACCATTCATTCCGTCCTGCACAAGACTGCCGCCGGTCAGGCGGCGATCAAACTCCATGACCGCAGCTTGCCACCCAAGGTCAGAACGCTGCTCATCATGGTGGACGGAGCCAAGTCGCTGAAGGACTTGTCACCACTGGCCCCTGACCCGGTGGCACTGGTGGAGATGGCGAATTCCCTGTTGAGTGCTGGCCTTGTCGAGGTGGACAAAACGCGTTCGATCAAGCCTGCAGCGCCTGTGTCTGCGCCGGCCCCCTTGCAGGCCGCTGCAGCGCCAGCGGCAGCAGGCGCGCCGATGCCACCCCGTGATCTCAAGAGCACGGCAATGAAAGCGTCGCGGGCCTTGCAGGATTTGCTGGGCCCTTCGGCAGACCCTCTGTGCCTTCAGATTGAACGGTGCAAAACCATGGATGAGCTGGTCGCGCGCATCTACGCCATCCAGCCCGTGGTGGCCTCGATGCGGTCACCGCAAAAAGCCGAGGCCTTTGTTCAGGCTGCGCTGGCGCCTTGATCGCCCCTTGATCCTCTCCTGACGTCTTCTGACGCCTCCTGGCGCTTCTTCAGGCGCGGCACACGTCGTGCCCATCT
>CALSAU010000175.1:0-5402 GCA_943372985.1 Polaromonas sp. YR568
GCGAAGTCGTTCGGCCAGGCCTGCCGGCCAGCGGCATGTTCGTGATCAATCCGCCGCACACGCTGAAGGGCGAGCTGCACGCGGCGCTGCCTCAGATGGTGACCCTGCTGGGGCAGGACCGCAACGCCGGCTTCACGCTGGAGCACGGCGGCTGAGCCGGTACGCCCGACAAGCAAGCGAAGCAAGGAGCAGACTGCGCCATGGCCCTGATCCTGATCGTTGAAGACGACGACGCCATCCGCAGCAACATCGTCCGCTTGCTGAAGCTGGAGGGTTTCGACACCGCTGCTGCGCCCGACGGCAGCACGGGGCTGGAGCAGGTGCTGGCGCTGCAGCCAGACCTGGTGATCTCCGATGTCGGCATGCCTGGGCTGAACGGCTTCGAGCTTCTGGCGGCGCTGCGCGCCGATCCGGCGATTGCCAACATTCCCTTCATGCTGCTCACGGCACTGGACGATCGCGAGAGCATGCGTCGCGGCATGACCTCCGGCGCCGACGATTACCTGTCTAAACCGTTCAGCCGTGCCGAGTTGCTTGATGCAGTGCATGCGCAACTGAAAAAACAGGCGCGGGTGCGCGGCGCCATTGATTCGGAACTGGCAGCCGGCGAGCAGCGGCTGCGTGCCGCCTTTGCCACCAGCATCAGCGGCGGCAGGCCGACCAAGGTGCAGGTGGACATACCGATCTCGGCCGAAACCGAAACCCTGGCAGATGCCACGGTGTTGGTGGCCAGCATCCGCAATTTCACCTCGCTGGCCGAAAAGCTCAATGGCAGCGAGGTGTCTGAACTGCTCACCGAGTATTTCGAGCGGGTGTCCGAGCCGGTGCTGAAGAACAGCGGCAGCCATCTGAAATTCATTGGTGACGGGCTGATGGCGGTGTTCTCGGACACTGCCACCGGTTCGCCACTGCAGGCCTCGCGCCGCGCCGTGTCGGCGGCGCTGGCGATGGTGCTGGCCACCCATGAGTTCCGGCACTGGCTCGACCAGCGTTATGGCACACGGGGCCTGCCGCCCTTTGCGGTGGGTGTGGGCATCCACAGCGGGCCGGTCACGCTGTGCCGGCTGGGCACGCACCAGAGCAAGGAGCTCACGCCAGTGGGCGAAACCGTCACCCTTGCGTCGCGGCTGGAAAGCGCTACCGAAGAAACCGGCTGGACCGTGATGGCCAGCACCGAGACGCTGGACCGTGCGGGGGAAGGCATCCAGACAGGGGTTCGCACTTCACTGGTGGTGCCGGGCAAAAACCTGGCGGTGGAGGTGGCCGAAGTCACTGGACTGGTCACCAGCATGGACGACAAAATTCACGGCATGGCCAGCCTGACCGAGCGCGCCGACGACATCAGCGAGGCGGTGCGCGCCAACTCCGACATCACCGCGCGGGCGGTGAAGGGCGCGCTGGACGCCAAACTCTCCGCGCTCAAGGCCATTCGCTTTGATGCCAACGACGAGCCGGTTCGCCTCAAGGGTTACCGCATCACGCGCAAGATCGGCGCCGGCGGCATGACCGAGGTGTACCTCAGCGAGCGCGAATCCGATGGGCTGCCGGTGGTGCTCAAGGTGCTGGACTCGCGTGGCAAGGAGGCCTCCGAGCATCTGGTGCGCTTCATCCAGGAGTACGCGCTGCTCAGCAAGATTGACCACCCGCACGTCATCCGCATCTACGACCAGGGTTTCACCGACGAGCACGCCTACATCGCGATGGAGTATTTCGAGCGCGGCGACCTGCGCAACCTGTTCGGCCCCGACATGACGCAGGCGCAGGCCGTGACGCTGGTCAGCGAGATCGCCCAAGCCCTCTCGGCCATCCACGAGAACGGCATCGTGCACCGCGACGTGAAACCCGAAAACGTGATGCTGCGCGCCGACGGCAGTGCGGCGCTGGCCGACTTCGGCATTGCCAAATCCATGCTGCAGACGCAGAACCTAGGCTTCACCCAGACCCGCCACGGCGATGTGGTCGGCACGCCCTATTACATGAGCCCAGAGCAGGTCACCGGAAAGGACGTCACGGCGCAGTCAGACCTTTACAGCCTGGGCGTGATGTTCTTCGAGATGCTGGCCAACCGACGGCCGTTCGTGGCCGAATCGCTGGAACTGCTGCTGGCGCGCCACCTGCATGCCGACACACCCGCCTTGCCACCGGCTCATGCGGCGCTTCAGCCCATCGTCAACAAGCTGATGGCCAAGGACCCGGAGCAGCGCTACCACTCGGCGCAGGCACTGGTGGACGACCTGGCCAGCCTGCGCGGCTGAGACCTCTCCGCACAGGGGGAAGGAAAAGAGCAGCCAGCGGATTACGCTGGACTGCGCGACCTCAAGCCTTCTTGCTGAGGCACTCTTTCATGAAGGCCTTGTACTCGTCACCCTTCTTGCCTTTGCCTTCAGCGGCGCAGACTTTCATCTTGCCTTGTTGGGTGGTCGGGGCGTCGTCCTTGGCGCTCAGGCACTCCTTCATGAAGGCTTTTCGCTCGTCCCCTTTCTTGCCCTCGGCGCTCTTGTTGCAGGTGGTCATCTTGTTTTGCTGTGCCGTCTTGGCGGGCGCGTCTGCCGCGTACGTCAGTGGAGCGAAGGTCATGGATACGGCAAAACCAATGGCGATCAGTGAAAGCGGCTTCTTCATGGTGGCTCCTCGGGGGTTGTGGTTCGGAATTGAATTCCACTCGGGATTCCAGCACATAACGCCCTGCGCGGCAAATGCGATGACGGGTGCGGCTGCAAGCCATCCCTTGCCAAAGGTCGGGTCACCAATGGCTTAAACGTAAAATCAGGCGATGCTCTCGATCCAAAAAGACCTGCTGACCGCGCTCGCGGCGGCATTGGAAGAACTCTCGCCGGGCGCTGGCGCCCGCGCCGCCTTTGAGTCCCCGAAAGTCGCCGCCCATGGCGACCTCGCCTGCACGGCCGCGATGCAGCTGGCCAAGCCCTTGAAACAGAACCCGCGCCAGACGGCCGAGGCCCTGTGCGCGCTGCTGCGCCAGGCGCCTGCCTTTGAACGCTGGGTGGACGCGGTAGAAATCGCTGGTCCCGGCTTCATCAACATCCGCCTCAAGCCAGCCGCCAAACAGGAGACGGTACGCGAGGTGCTGGCGGCTGGGCCATGCTATGGCGAGCAGCCCGCCGATGGCGACCGCAAGATGATTGTCGAGTTCGTCTCGGCCAACCCGACCGGGCCGCTGCATGTGGGCCATGGCCGCCAGGCAGCGCTGGGCGATGCTATCTGCAATCTGTTCGCCACGCAGGGTGCCAAGGTCTGGCGCGAGTTCTATTACAACGATGCGGGTGTGCAGATCCAGACGCTGGCCACCAGCACCCAGGCGCGGGCCAAGGGCCTGAAGCCGGGCGACGCCGGTTGGCCCGAGCCAGCCTACAACGGTGATTACATCGCTGACATCGCGGCGGACTTCCTCGCCAAGAAAACCGTCAAATCGGATGACCGCGAGTTCACCGCATCGGGTGATGTGGAAGACATCGACAGCATCCGCCAGTTCGCAGTGGCCTATCTGCGCCATGAGCAGGATCTGGACCTCAAGGCCTTCTCGGTCCGCTTTGACAACTACTACCTCGAATCCAGCCTCTACAGCTCCGGCCGCGTTGACGCTGCTGTGGCCAAGCTGAAAGAGGCTGGCAAGACCTACGAGCAGGACGGCGCGCTGTGGCTCAAGTCCACCGACTACGGCGACGACAAAGACCGCGTGATGAAAAAGAGCGACGGCAGCTACACCTACTTCGTGCCGGATGTGGCTTACCACCTCGCCAAGTGGGAGCGCGGCTTTGCCAAGGCCGTCAACATTCAGGGCATGGACCACCACGGCACGATTGCCCGGGTGCGCGCCGGCCTGCAGGCCGCCGGCGAAGGCGTTCCTGCCGGCTACCCCGACTACGTGCTGCACACCATGGTGCGCGTGGTGCGCAACGGCGAAGAGGTCAAGATTTCCAAGCGCGCCGGCAGCTACGTCACGCTGCGCGACCTGATTGAGTGGACCAGTGCGGATGCGGTGCGCTTTTTCCTGCTCAGCCGCAAACCGGACACCGAATACATCTTTGACATTGATCTGGCGCTGGCCAAGAACAACGAGAACCCGGTGTACTACGTGCAGTATGCGCACGCGCGCATCTGCTCCATCCTCACCACTTGGGCTTTGCAAGGCGGCGATGAAGCCAGCCTGAAGTCTGTGGACCTCTCACCGCTGACCAGCCCGCAGGCGCAGGCGCTGATGCTGCTGCTGGCCAAGTACCCCGAAATGCTGACCGGCGCCGCCCAGGGTTTCGCCCCGCACGACGTGGCTTTTTACCTGCGCGAGCTGGCAGCCTGCTACCACAGCTACTACGACGCCGAGCGCATTCTGGTCGAGGAAGAAGACGTCAAGCGGGCGCGGCTGGCGCTGGTCGCTGCGACTGCGCAGGTGTTGCACAATGGTCTGGCAGTGCTGGGCGTGAGCGCCCCGCGCAAGATGTGATGGTCACATGATGGCGGCGATAGCATTCAGGCATTCCGGAGACGGCAAGGAACTTGGGCGTGGTATGAAAAAACAACGAGGCGGAACCCTGCTGGGTTTGATTATTGGCGCGCTGATCGGGCTCGGTGCGGCGTTGGCCGTGGCGGTGTACATCACCAAGGTGCCGGTGCCCTTCATGAACAAGAGCCAGTCGCGTAGCCCCGATAGCGATGCCGCCGAGGCACGCAAGAACAAGGACTGGAACCCCAACGCGCCGCTGGCGGGCAAGACCCCGGCCAAGCCAGCCACCCCGTCCGCATCTGGCGAGGTGACCGATCCCAAGGCGCCCGTGGTTCCCCCGGGGCCTCCGGCGGCGATTGAGGTGCCGGCCAAGACTGCCAAGCCACCGGTTTCAACCGATCCGCTGGGTGATCTGGCCAAGGCCAAAACCGAAGCGCAAGGCCCGGGTGGTGTGCCGGCGGGCAGTTCCACCGCCGACCCGTTCAGTTATTTTGTCCAGGCTGGCGCCTTCCGCACACCCGAAGATGCTGAAGCCCAGCGTGTGAAGCTGTCGCTGTTGGGCATGCAGGCCAAGGTGACCGAGCGCGAACAGTCCGGGCGCACGGTGTACCGCGTCCGGTTGGGGCCGTTTGACCGCAAGGAAGACGCCGACAAGGCCAAGGAGCGGCTGGACAACAACTCCATCGAGACCGCCCTGGTGCAAGTGCAGCGCTGACGCAACCTTCGCGAGCGGGCACCTGGTGAACTGAACTTTTGCCGGTGCTGCGGCACCAACAGGGCGTAGTGGCAAACCTGCCGCAGTGATTTCCGTATTTTCAGGAGAGAGATTCAATGCAACGACGTGCGTTTTCGCTTTCGGCCGCTTCGGCCGCCGCTGTGGCTCTGGGCGCTGGTGTGCCGCAGACGGCGCTGGCACAAACGGCCTTCAAGGAAGGCAAGGACT
>CALSAU010000176.1:0-5386 GCA_943372985.1 Polaromonas sp. YR568
AGCAACCGGGAGCCGGCGCATGAGCACGCTGCAGATCGGTTTGGCCGTTGCGGGCGGTCTGGTGCTCGCCGCAGTGGTAGCGCACAGCGCCTGGTCGTCGCGCCGCAACTTGCCCAAGCGCGCCACACCGGCAGAAGTGGCATCGCCAGAGCCGGTGGAGCCTGCCGCAGACGGATCGCAGACGCTGGACGACCGGCAGGAACCCAGTTTTGACACCGATTCCGGACTCGGTTCCCTCACCAGGCTGACCTTGCCCGAGCGAAAGCCGGGGCTGGATGTGCTGATTGATGCGGTCGCCCCGGTGGCGGTGGAGTCTGTGGTGTCGGGCGAGGCGGCACTGGCCGCCATGCCAGCCACCCGCCGCGCCGGCAGCAAGGCATTTGGCGTCGAAGGGCTGAATGCCGCCACCGATGAATGGGAGTTTCCGTTGGCCGGCCAGCGCTACAGCGCGTTCCAGTGCGGCGTGCAACTGGCCAACCGCACTGGCGCGTTGAACCAGATTGAGTACTCCGAGTTCGTCATCAAGGCGCAGGCTTTTGCTGATGCGATTGGCGGCGAGCCAGAGTTTCCGGAAATGCTTGACGAAGTCGCCCGGGCCCGCGAACTGGACCAGTTCGCCAGCGCGCACGACGCGCAGCTCAGCTTTACCCTGCGTGCCACCAGCACCGCCTGGAGCCCCGGCTACGTGCAGCAGAACGCCGCGCGGCTGGGCTTTATTGCCGGCGCGATTCCCGGCCGTATGGTGCTGCCGGCGAGCCAGCAGGGCCTGGCGCCGATTCTGGGTCTGGCTTTCGACACGCAGGCCGCCATGGCCGACGACCCCGAGCAGACCGCGCTGCGCGAACTGACGCTGTCGCTGGATGTGCCGCAGGTGCAGCGCAACGAGCAGCCTTTCGCCCGCATGTGCGAGGTGGCGCTGGCGCTGGCCAAAAACATGGAAGGCGTCATCATCGACGACAACGGCCAGCCGATCCGGCCTGAGGCGATGGAGGTCATCCATGCTGATCTGGAGCAGCTCTACGACACACTCGACAGCCGCGAGTTTTCGGCTGGCTCCGTGCTGGGCCGGCGGCTTTTCTCTTCAAATATATGGTTCCCCCCCGTAGCGACCTTCGGTCGCTTCCCCCCTGCAGGGGGCGCCACCTGCGGCCCGGCAAAGCCGGTTCCACGGTGGCCTCGCGAAGGCAGTCTGCTTCGATTGAGTGCGATGGTTTCCGCTGATCTTTTTTCTGATACTCCCAAGCCTGTTTCGACGGGGTCCGTACCGGAGCGGATGGCCGAGCTGCGCGCCACGCTGCATGAGCACGCCCATCGCTACTACGTGCTGGACGAGCCCTCCATTCCAGACAGCGAGTACGACCGGCTCTTCCAGCAGCTGCAGGCGCTGGAAACGGCACACCCGGACCTGCTGACGGCCGACTCCCCCACGCAACGGGTGGGCGGCAAGCCGCTGGACCAGTTTGCCAGCGTGCGCCATCGCGTGCCCATGCTCAGCATCCGCACCGAAACCGACACCGAGGCCACCGGCGCGCAAAGCTTTGACACCCGGGTTCGCAAGGAGCTGGGTCTGGCCGAATCCGAGCCGCCGGTCGAATATGTGGCCGAGCTGAAGTTTGATGGACTGGCCATGAGCCTGCGGTACGAAGATGGTGTGCTGGTGCAGGCCGCGACGCGTGGCGATGGTGAGGTGGGGGAAGAAGTGACCCAGAACATCCGCACTATCCGTCAGATCCCCTTGCGTTTACCAAAAGACGCGCCACCTGTGCTGGAAGTGCGCGGCGAGGTCTACATGCGCCGCGATGATTTTGAATCGCTCAACGAGAAGCAGCGGGAAAAAATTGCCCAGGGCGCCAAGGGTGAGAAGACCTTTGTCAACCCGCGTAACGCCGCTGCCGGCGCCGTTCGGCAGCTTGACCCGGCCATTGCCGCGCAGCGACCCCTGAGCTTTTTCGCCTACGGCCTCGGCGACATCACGCCGGCTGATCAGGGCGGCCCCGACTTTGGCACGCACTTCCAGATGCTGATGACGCTGAAGTCCTGGGGCTTTCCAGTGGCTGCGCAGACGCGTGTGGCGCGCGGTGCCACAGAGCTGATTGCCTTTCATCAGGCCATGGGTGCAGAGCGTGATGCGCTGCCGTTTGATATCGATGGTGTGGTCTACAAGGTCAACAGCCTCACGCAGCAGCGGCAACTCGGCTTTGTGACGCGGGAGCCGCGCTGGGCGGTGGCCCATAAGTACCCGGCGCAGGAGCAACTCACCACTGTCGAAGCGATCGATGTGCAGGTTGGCCGTACCGGCAAGCTGACGCCAGTGGCCAAGCTGGCACCGGTGTTTGTCGGTGGGGTGACGGTGACCAATGCCACCCTGCACAACGAAGACGAGGCCAGGCGCAAGGATGTGCGGGTGGGCGACACCGTGGTGGTGCGACGCGCGGGCGATGTGATTCCCGAAGTGGTGAGTGTGCTGGCCGACAAGCGGGTACTTGGCGCCATGGTGTTCACCATGCCGCGCCAGTGCCCGGTGTGCGGCTCCGAGGCGGTGCGGGAAGAGGGCGAGGCCGACTTCCGCTGCACCGGCGGCCTGTTCTGCGCCGCCCAGCGTAAGGAAGCCATCCTGCATTACGCCCATCGCCGCGCGGTCGAGGTCGAGGGGCTCGGCGACAAGCTTGTGGAGCAACTGGTCGATGCGAATGTCATCCGCACCTTGCCTGACCTCTACAAACTCGGTCTTACGGCGCTTGCCAGCCTGGACCGCATGGCAGAAAAATCCGCCAACAACCTGCTCGAAGCGCTGGAAAAGTCCAAGCAGACCAGCCTGCCGCGCTTTTTGTTTGGTCTGGGCATTCGCCATGTGGGCGAGGCCACCGCCAAGGAGCTGGCGCGCCACTTCGGCAAGCTCGACGCCATCATGGACGCGACTGAGGAGCAGTTGCTGGAGGTGAGCGACGTCGGCCCGATTGTGGCGGCCAGCATCCACACCTTTTTCGCGCAACCGCACAACCGGGAGGTGGTCGATCAACTGCGGGCCTGCGGTGTCACCTGGCCCGAAGGCGAACCCGCTGCCGTCGCACCCAAGCCGCTGTCCGGAAAAACCTTTGTCATCACCGGCACCTTGCCCACCCTGAGCCGTGACGAGGCCAAGGACCGCGTCGAGGCGGCCGGTGGCAAGGTGGCCGGGTCAGTCAGCAAAAAGACCGATTTCGTGGTCGCCGGCGCCGAAGCCGGCAGCAAGCTGACCAAAGCCCAGGAACTGGGTGTGGCGGTGATCGACGAGGCGGCGTTGTTGGAGATGCTGGCTGGCACCTGAGCGGTGCAACGCCTGTGAGCGGCCTGAACCGCTTACAGGGGGTTACAGCACTTTGCGCGCCAGATGTCACGCCGTGGGCCGTTGCTGTACGTTGAACACCTGTTCCAACAGGAGTTCATATGACCTTGACGCGTTTTTCTGCTTTGGCGGCTGTTGCCGGCTTGACCGTTCTGCTTTCAGGCTGTGTGGTGGCACCGGTGGGTTACCGCCCGGTGGGGGTATACCAGACCCAGCCCGTGTATGCAGAGCCTGCGCCTGTCGTCGTGGTTCCTGCACCCGGGTACTACGGCTATCGCAGCTATCGCGGGCCCTACGGGCACCGTCATCGCCACTGGCGCTGAGCTGATGGGCTGAGGACGGATAATCCGTCCATGGCCATTCGTGAAATTCTCAAGATGGGTGATCCGCGCCTGCTGCGTGTGGCGCAGCCCGTGACGGCTTTCGACACCGATGAGCTGCATCTGCTGATTTCCGACATGTTCGAAACCATGCGCTCCGTCAATGGTGCTGGCCTTGCCGCGCCACAGATTGGTGTGGATTTGCAACTCGTCATTTTCGGTACCGACCAGATCAATCCCCGTTACCCGGAAGCACCAGTGGTGCCGCGTACGGTGCTGCTCAATCCAGTGATCACGCCTTTGAGCGCGGCCGAGGAAGACGGCTGGGAAGGTTGCCTGTCGGTGCCCGGCCTGCGCGGCGTGGTGCCGCGTTTTGCCAGCATCCGTTACACCGGCATGGACCCCTACGGCGACCCGATTGACCGGGTGGCTAATGGCTTTCATGCCCGCGTGGTGCAGCATGAATGTGACCACCTGATCGGCAAGCTCTACCCGATGCGGATTCGCGACTTCACTCAATTCGGCTACACAGACGTGCTGTTTCCCGGTCTGGATGCCGGTGACGACGACTGAAACTCAGCCCGATTCCGATCCCGGTTACCAGACCAAACTCGAAACCATCACCGGCACAGGGGCAGACCTGCAACTGCGCTCGTTGCTGGACAGGCAGCAGTTCCATGACCCCAATGGAGAGGCTGAGCGTGCCGGAATTTCGTCGTCGGCGTGGCCGATTTTTGGCCTGCTCTGGCCTTCAGGCCGTGTGCTGGCGCACGTGATGCAAACCCACGAGTTGCAGGGAAAACGGATTCTGGAACTGGGCTGCGGGCTGGGTCTTGCGAGTCTGGTGGTTCACCGGCGTGGGGGCGACATCACGGCCAGTGACTGCCATCCGCTGGCAGGCGCGTTTCTGGTGAAAAACCTGCGACTGAACAGCATGCCCGCGATGAAGTACCAGACAGGCCACTGGGCACGCGCCAATCCCTTGCTGGCCCGATTTGACCTCATCATCGGCAGCGATGTGCTCTATGACCGCGATCAGCCGGCGATTCTGGCGCGCTTCATCGGCCTGCATGCGGCCGAAGGGGCTGAGGTGCTGATCGTGGACCCGGACCGTGGCAACCGGAGCAGTTTCAACCGTCAGATGGGCGCCATGGGCTACGACCGCACCGAAACCCGCTACCGCACAGCGCCCGGTCTGGCGGGCCCGTACAAGGGCAGGTTGCTGCGCTACCAGAGTGCTGCGATCACGCCGACACAGATGGTGGCTCCGCCTGACGCCTGAGCCACTCGCTGTAATCGCGGTGTGCAGCCTCAGGCACCCAGGGCTTCGAGCAGCTCCGTTTCAATGGCGATCTGCGCCTTGTTCTGCTGCAGCTCGGGGCCATCGATGAGGAAAGTGTCTTCCACCCGCTCGCCCAGCGTGGTGACCTTGGCCAGCTGCAGATTGATGCGGTGGCGGGCCAGCACACGGGCAATGAGATAAAGCAGACCCACGCGGTCGCTGGCCGATACGGTGAGCAGCCAGCGCTGGGCTTTTTCGTCGGGACGCAGGTCCACGCGCGGCGCGATCGGAAAGCTCTTGACCCGGCGCGAGACCCGGCCTTTGCCGGGGGAGGGCAGCGGGCCGCGCTCCTCGATGGTCCGGTCCAGGTCGGCCTCGACCATCGCGGCCAGTTCGCGGTAGTGCTCACCCAACGTGGGGCTCACCACCTGGAAGGTGTCCAGCGCATAGCCGTTGCGG
>CALSAU010000177.1:0-5379 GCA_943372985.1 Polaromonas sp. YR568
GGGGCCGTCGGCGACCCCGATTGAGCCGTGGACAGGACAGGATACCCGCCGACCACCGCAGCGATACCCATGCAAACCAGATGACGCGACAGCTTCATTTGTTGATCCCATATGACTGGCAAAAACGCCTGCTCAGTGGGCGTGCTTCATGCCGCAGTATTTACCGACGGCAATTCCCTTGCAAGCGGCCTGCAATTCCTTCAGACACACATCCTCCGATTTGCCGGACTCCAGGCATTTGGCCGCACCCTCATGGGCTGCCGCCAGGGCGCGGTGCCGCTGGATGTCTTCCTTGGTTTCCTTGCTGGTGTGCTGCGCCTGTGCCTGCACCAGTGGCGCAGCAAACATGGCGGCCACGGAACAGGCCAGCAGCAAGGTGCGGCGCAGCATGGCGGCGAAGGGCACAAAGGTAATGGGCTTCATCATGGGTTCTTTCTCCATTATTTCGGTTGTAGCAGCTCAAAAACACTCACGCGGTAGGCCTCCCAGGCCGGCAGCAGCGCCGAGGCAAGCCCGACACCGAGTGCCAGCAGGGGCACGGCCAGCAGCTCGACAGGCCATGACAGGGCGCCAATCAGCACGGAGTTCTCCAGCTGCAACATCGAGCCTATCAGGGCTGTCAAGCCCTGCCCGGCCAGAACCCCGAACAGCGTCGCCAGCAGCGCCAGCCAGAGCGCCTCGCACAGCAGCAGCGACGCGATCCGGCGTGGTGGTGCGCCCAGCATTCGCAGCAGCGCCAGATCGGCCCGGCGCTCCCGCACGGCGCCCCAGAGTGCAATGAAAACGCTCAAACCCGCCGTCAGCAGCAACACCCCGGCCAGCGCGCGCAAGACATCGGTGCCCACACCCAGCATGTTGAGCAGGCGGGTGATTTCCACCGCGGGCGCTGCCGCCTGCATGCCGGTGCTGGCGTTGATGTAGCGGGGAAAAGTCACCGCTGCCAATGGCGACTTGTATTGAATCAGAGCCAGCGTGACCTCGCGCTCCTCTTCCAGAATCTTCCGGTCCGCCTCGTCGAGCGCAGTGGCGTCTTCGTGGACGGTCCAGACCGACTCGATTGAGGTCAGCACCAGGCGGTCCAGCACGCCGCCGCTGGCGGCCAGCACACCGACCACGGTGTAAGGCGTCTGGCCATGCGCCTCGCCGCCCCCACCCAGACCGTGCGTGCCGACAATGCGGTCACCAACCTTCAGACCGGCCCGGGCCGCCACCTGCGCACCCACCACGGCCTGCATGGGGCCTGACCAGAGCGCGCCCTGGGCCAGCGGCGTTTCATAGTGCTGGATGTAGTCGACGCTGGTGCCCACAATGCGAAAGCCGCGGAAGCTGTCGCCGAGGCTGACCGGGATCAGTTTGGCCACCTGCGGGTGCTTTTCCAGCGCACGGATCTCGGCCAGCGGCACATTGCCGGTCGGCACGTCCAGGTGCAGCAAACCCGACAGGATGAGCTGCATCGGGCTGCCCTTGGCGCCGACCACCACGTCAATGCCCTGCAGGTCGCGTTCAAACGCCCGGTTGATCTGGTGGCTCACCAGCAGCAGGAAGGTGATGGACGCCAAACCCAGCGTCAGCAGCAGCAGGTTCAGCGCGGCGGCCAGCGGCCGTGACCACAGATAGCGCCAGGCGAAAGCAATGGTTCTCATGCCGGCCTGCGCCCGATGGTCAGGGTGTGAACGTCGCCAGACGCCGCAAAGAAATCGGTGACCCGGGCGTCATGCGTGGCAATCACCAGCGTAGCCCCTTGTTGCCTTGCGTTGGTGTGCAGGAGATTCAACGCCGCGGCGGCGGCTTCCGCGTCAAGGCTGGCGGTCGGCTCGTCCGCCAGAATCACGCGCGGCTTGAGCAGCACGGCACGTGCGAGAGCGACCCGCTGCGCCTGTCCGCCCGACAGTTGCGCCGGCTTGCGGTCCGCCAGCGATTCCACGCCCAGGGCAGCCAGCGCCTCGCGAATTGCATCTGCGTCGGTCGCCATGCCGGCGGCCCACTGCGCCATGGCCAGGTTGTCGTGCACCGACAACGCCGCGCTCAGGTGCAGTTTTTGCGGCAGAAAGCCGATGGTTCGGGCCCGCCAGGCATCACCCGACACCTTGCCAAGCGCAGCCACCGATTGCGTTGCCACCACCATGCTGCCGCTGCTGGGCGTCAGCAAACCGCCGGCCAGCGCCAGCCAGGTGGACTTGCCGGAGCCCGAGGGGCCATGCAGCAGCAGCACACCGCCCTGCGGCACATCCGTGTCCGGAAACTCCAGCATCGGCCCCGCGTTGTAGCGAAAGCCCAACTGGTGGCTGGTGATCATGCCGCGTGGCACCCGAAGTAACCCGGGCAGCCATTTCGCCGCTGACCGGCTGGGGCAGACGGGTGGACAACGGCGGGGACGGTGGGAACCGTGGAAAGACGAAGGGGCACTGCGGACATTCAAGGGTGGTGCGTCGCGCATTGGCTGAAGCCCTGCGCGGCGGTATCACCACATTTTACGGACCGACCTGCTTGAATTGAATCAAAAATGCCCTATGATTAGCACTCGATGGAGTTGAGTGCTAACAACGCACGACAATCCACCAAGTTAATAGGCACTCACTTTCTGAGTGCCTTTTGATTCCCAAAACCATTGTTCTCATTCAAGGAGCTCTCATGAAACTTCGTCCTTTGCACGACCGCGTGATCGTCAAGCGCGTGGAAAACGAAACCAAAACCGCCTCTGGCATCGTGATCCCTGACAGCGCCGCTGAAAAGCCTGATCAGGGTGAAGTGCTGGCCGTTGGCCCTGGCAAGAAGAACGACAAGGGCGACATCAGCCCAATGGCCATCAAGGTCGGCGACCGCGTGCTGTTCGGCAAATACAGCGGCCAGACCGTCAAGGTTGATGGCGACGAACTGCTGGTCATGAAGGAAGAAGACCTGTTCGCAGTGGTTGAAAAGTAAATTGCGAAGCAATTTACTTTCGGCGCAGGCTAACTTTGCACCGCAAAGTTAAGGAGCGAAGCTCCGGCCGAAGCCAGAAGTAACCCATTTATCACCCCAATTAACTGAATTCCGGAGAAATCAACATGGCAGCAAAAGACGTCATTTTCGGCGGCGAAGCCCGCGCACGCATGGTCGAGGGTGTGAACATCCTGGCCAACGCCGTCAAGGTTACCCTCGGCCCCAAAGGTCGCAATGTGGTACTCGAGCGCTCCTTCGGCGCCCCTACCGTGACCAAGGACGGTGTGTCCGTGGCCAAAGAGATCGAGCTGAAAGACAAGCTCCAGAACATGGGCGCGCAGATGGTCAAGGAAGTCGCTTCCAAGACCTCTGACAACGCTGGCGACGGCACCACCACCGCCACCGTGCTGGCCCAGGCCATCGTTCGCGAAGGCATGAAGTACGTGGCCGCCGGCATGAACCCGATGGACCTGAAGCGCGGCATCGACAAGGCCGTTCTGGCCCTGACCGAAGAGCTCAAAAAGGCTTCCAAGCCCACCACCACCTCCAAGGAAATCGCCCAGGTCGGTTCGATCTCCGCCAACTCTGACGAATCCATCGGCAAGATCATTGCTGATGCGATGGACAAGGTCGGCAAGGAAGGCGTGATCACTGTGGAAGACGGCAAGTCGCTGCAGAACGAACTCGACGTCGTCGAAGGCATGCAGTTTGACCGCGGCTACCTCTCGCCCTACTTCATCAACAACCCTGAAAAGCAGTCCGCACTGCTGGACAACCCGTTTGTGCTGCTCTACGACAAGAAGATCAGCAACATCCGTGACCTGCTGCCCACGCTGGAGCAAGTTGCCAAGGCTGGCCGTCCGCTGCTGATCATTGCCGAAGAAGTCGAGGGCGAAGCCCTGGCGACGCTGGTCGTGAACACCCTGCGCGGCATCCTGAAAGTGGTGGCTGTGAAGGCCCCTGGCTTCGGCGACCGCCGCAAAGCCATGCTGGAAGACATCGCCTGCCTGACCGGCGGCAAGGTCATCGCTGAAGAAGTCGGCATGTCGCTCGAAAAAGTGACGCTGGCTGACCTCGGCCAGGCCAAGCGCATTGAAGTGGGCAAGGAAAACACCATCATCATCGACGGCTCTGGCGCCGCTGCTGACATCGAAGCCCGCGTCAAGCAGGTTCGCGTGCAGATCGAAGAAGCGACCAGCGACTACGACCGTGAAAAACTGCAAGAGCGCGTGGCCAAGCTGGCCGGCGGTGTGGCAGTGATCAAGGTCGGCGCTGCCACCGAAGTCGAGATGAAGGAAAAGAAAGCCCGCGTGGAAGACGCCCTGCACGCCACCCGCGCTGCCGTGGAAGAAGGCATTGTGGCTGGTGGTGGCGTGGCGCTGCTGCGCGCCAAGCAGGCCGCTGGCAAGATCGTCGGCGACAACCCTGACCAGGACGCCGGTATCAAGCTGGTGCTGCGCGCCATCGAAGCGCCTCTGCGCGAGATCGTTTACAACGCAGGCGGCGAAGCCTCTGTGGTGGTGAACGCTGTGCTGGCTGGCAAGGGCAACTACGGCTTCAACGCTGCCAATGACACCTATGGCGACATGATCGAAATGGGTATCCTGGATCCCACGAAAGTGACCCGCACCGCACTGCAGAACGCAGCGTCTGTGGCATCGCTGATGCTGACCACCGAAGCCATGGTGGCCGAGGCTCCGAAAGAAGAGTCCGGTGCTGGCGGCGGCGGCATGCCTGGCGGCATGGGTGGGATGGGCGGCATGGGCGACATGGGAATGTAATCCTGCCGATGGAATCACCCGGATTTTTCCGGGTGGCCCACAAAAAACCCGCAGGGCTTGCGCGCTGCGGGTTTTTTCTTTGGGCGCTCGCTGATCAGGCGACCGGCTTGAACTCGTAGCCGTTGCCCATCTTCTCCATGCGGCCAAAGGCGGGGAAGGGGAAGTGGAAGCCACCGGCCGTCATATTCTCCTGCACGGTCATCTCAAAGACCTTGCGGCGTACCTCACGCGCAGCGGCAGCGTCCATATCAAACACAACGGCCATGTCGGGGTTGCGAGCGAACAGCTGCGGGATGTTGGTCAGGTCAGCCAGGTAGGCGAACTTGAAGCGGTAGCTCTGCGCCACGAACAGGGTGTGGCCCGGGGTGTGACCGAAGGCAGCGACCGACTTGAGGTTGTTTACACCACGGATGATCTCGGTGCCCGGGACAAACTTCACCAGACGGTCCGACCCCAGTCCGGCCATGACGCGGCGCACATTCGCGAAAGCGCCCTTCATCGCTTCGGGAGCGGCCGCCATGCGCGCGTCGTCCATCCAGAAGTCGTACTCCACCGTCGGGACCATGATCTTGGCATTCGGGAACACCAGCTGGCCGGCCTTGTTGCGCACGCCGTTGATGTGGTCGCCATGGAAGTGGCTCAGGATCACGGTGTCGATGTCTTCCACCTTGTAACC
>CALSAU010000178.1:0-5364 GCA_943372985.1 Polaromonas sp. YR568
TGGCGCCCGAGACGGTGCTGGAGCACCTCACGCTGGTTCTGGCGGCCGAGAATATTCCCGCTGAGCAGCAGGCGCTGCGCCTGCTGGCGCGCGCGGCACGCGGCTCCATGCGCGATGCGCTGTCGCTGACCGACCAGGCGATTGCCTTCGGATCGGGTCAGTTGCAGGAGGCCAGCGTGCGCACCATGCTCGGCAGTGTGGACCGCAGTTATGTCTTCAATCTGCTCGATGCACTGGCCCGGGGCGATGGCCGCGCGGTGGTCGAGACGTCGGAAGTGCTGCGCCTCAACGGGCTGAGTGCTGCCTCCACGCTGGAGGAAATGACCACCGTCCTGCAGCGCATGGCGGTACTGCAGGCCGTGCCTGACATGGCTGCTGATGGCGATGCGGCCGACCCCGACATTGCTGAAACGGCTCGCCTGGCGCGCACCCTGCCGGCTGATGAAACCCAGCTGCTGTACAGCCTGTGTTTGCACGGGCGCGGTGAGCTGGGTCTGGCGCCTGATGAATACGCCGCCCTCACCATGGTTTTGCTGCGCTTGTTGGCCTTCAAGCCTGCGAGTACCTCGGTTTCCGCAACGGTGCAGGCAGCGCCCCAGCAGAGGAGCGCCGCCGAGCCCGGAAAAAAGCCGTCGCCTGAGCCAACTGGTGCCGAGCCCCCGGCGCCGGGACGGGTGCCAGCCATGGCGGCCGCTCCCGCCGTGCGAGTGCCGGACGCGAGTATGGGTATCAACAGCGAGCGACGGCCACCGGCTGTCTCGACGTCGCCGCTCCCACCGCCTTCTCCGCAAGCGGCGCCCCCGTCGCCCCGAACCGTTGCTCCGCCGACAGAAGCCGTTGCCCCTCAGGCCGCCCCGGTCACACCTGCAGTTCCGCCGACTCCTGCGCCAGCTTCGGCAGCCACATCGCCTTCGACACTGGAGGAAACGCCGCTGGGTGACAGCTGGCGACAGTTGGTCAATCGGTTGGTGGCGGCGGAGTCGGTGGCGGCGCTCACGCGTGAGCTGGCGCTGCAGTCCGAGTTGCGCAGCCAGACGGCAGACGTCTGGGTGTTGCGTGTAGAGCGCGAATCCCTCAACCAGCCGGCCGCGCGCGACAAGCTGCAGGCGGCACTGCAACAGGCGACCGGCCACAGCAGCCTGGCCCTGACGGTGGAACTGGGACCAGTCACCGACACCCCGGCCCGCCGCAACGCAGCAGCGGCGGCCGAGCGGCAGCGCGCTGCGGAAGAACTGATCCAGAACGACCCGCTGGTGCAGGACATGGTGCGTCAATGGGGCGCCCGAATCGTGCCTGGTTCCATCAAACCACTCGCGGCCAAGCCGATATGATCAAGGTCATATTCCCCGGCATAAATTCCCGAGAGCCAATTCCCGGCGTTTGAAGCCACACTCCCAAAGGAAAAACATGTTTAACAAAGGACAACTGGCTGGCCTGATGAAACAGGCGCAGGCCATGCAGGACAACCTCAAGAAGGCCCAGGACGAGCTGGCGTTTGTCGAAGTCACGGCCGAGGCGGGCTCGGGTCTGGTGAAGGTCACCATGACCTGCAAGCACGACGTCAAGCGCATCGAGATTGACCCGAGCCTGCTGACCGACGACAAGGACATGCTGGAAGACCTGGTGGCTGCCGCCTTCAATGCCGCCGTGCGCAAGGCGGAAGAAGTCAGTCAGGAAAAAATGGGCAAGCTGACAGCCGGCATGCCTGGTCTGCCCGGCGGCATGAAGCTGCCTTTTTAAAGCTGTGAGCCCCCACGGTCGCTCACTGCGTGTAGCTCCCTGCCCCCCGAGGGGGCGCTGTGCCTGCGGCCCGGCAAAGCCGGTTCCGCGGCCCCGGCTGAATTGGCGCTTTCCTACGCTTGCGCCGACTGGCCTCCACCATGGCTAACTCCAGCGCGTCCAACGCCCTTGATGGACTGACCGAGGCCTTGCGCCGCCTGCCCGGCGTGGGCGCCAAGTCGGCGGCGCGCATGGCGTTTCATCTGCTGCAGCACGACAAACCCGGCGCGGTGCAGATTGCACGGGCGCTGGAGCATGCAGTGGCAAGCGTGGGGCACTGCACGCTGTGCAATACGCTCACCGAGCAGGCGGTGTGCGCCACCTGCGCCAACGCGCAGCGCGACCGCAGCAAGCTCTGCGTGGTCGAAACGCCCGCTGACCAAGCTGCGCTGGAGCGTACGCTGGCTTTCCGAGGACTTTACTTTGTGCTGATGGGCAAGCTCAGCCCGCTGGACGGCATTGGCCCGAACGACATCGGCCTGCAAAAGCTGTTTGACCGTGTGGTGCCGCGCAATGCGCAGGGCGATCCGCTGCCCGCTGCCGAGCGCGAGGTGCAGGAGGTCATTCTGGCCACCAACTTCACCGCGGAAGGTGAGGCCACGGCGCACGTGATTGCGCAGGCCCTGAAAAGCCGGGGCGTGCAGGTGACGCGGCTGGCGCGCGGCGTGCCGGTGGGCAGTGAACTTGAATACGTAGACCTTGGCACCATTGCCCATGCGCTGGTGGATCGCCGATAGGCTGGCAGCCTTCGCACGCCCCCTGGCAGCCTCTCGCACCCTCTATCTTCCATCTCTCTCATTCTCCCAAACAGCACCCATCACACAGGACAAGGACCCTGCCATGACATTCGCACGCTTCACCATTGCCTACTGGTGTGTTCTGGTGGCCGCCTTGTTGCCCATCGTGTGCGCTGGCATTGCCAAGTACGGCATGTTCGCCAAACACCCGCGCGATGGCGGATATGACAACAACAACCCGCGCCACTGGCTCTCGCGGCAAACCGACTGGCGGGCGCGTGCCAATGCCGCGCAGGCCAATACCTTTGAGTCGCTGCCTTTCTTTTTTGCAGCAGTCATCATTGCGCACATTCTTCAGGCCGGGCAGACGCGTCTGGACATTCTGGCGCTGCTTTTCGTGTTCCTGCGAATCGCCTACATCATGATGTACGTGGCGGATCTCGCCAAGGCGCGTTCCGCCGTCTGGGTTTCTGCGTTCATCGTCAACATCTTCATTCTTTTTGCGGGTTATCGCTAACGTCCTGCTCTGCATGGTGCGGTTCCGTAAAAACCCGCACGGGATGACCCCGATGCGGGTTTTTCTTTGCCCCGATACGCTGTAGCAAACTGCAAAAAGCCTGAGGACAAACCCATGAATACCACCCGCATCACCGCCCCCACCCTGACTCGCCGGCGCTTTGCCGGTGGCATCACCCTGGCTGCAGCCACACTGGCAGTACCAGCCTTGCGTGCACAGGCCAAACCGGAAAAGACCAAGGTGGCCCTGGCGGTGGGTGGCAAGGCCGGGTTTTATTACCTGCCCTTGACGATTGCCGAGCAACTCGGCTATTTTAAGGCCGAAGGGCTGGACGTCGAGATCAGCGATTTCGCCGGTGGCTCACGCGCGCTGCAAGCGGTGGTGGGTGGCTCGGCCGATGTCTGCTCGGGTGCGTACGAACACACCATCAACCTGCAGTCCAAGAACCAGATGTTCCAGGCCTTTGTGCTGCAGGGGCGGGCGCCGCAAATTGCCTTTGGTGTATCAACCAAGAGCATGCCCAACTACAAGACCCTGGCTGATCTCAAGGGAAAGAAAATCGGTGTGTCTGCACCCGGCTCATCCACCAACATGATGGCCAATCTGGTGCTTTCGCGGGCTGGCCTGAAGGCCGCTGATGTGAGTTTTATCGGTGTGGGTACCTCGGCAGGCGCACTGACTGCGATGCGTTCCGGCCAGATTGATGCGATGAGCAACATTGACCCGGTCATGACCATGCTGGAGCAAAAAGGTGAGGTGAAGATCATCAGCGACACCCGCACGCTCAAGGGCACCATCGAGGTGTTTGGCGGGCTGATGCCTGCCGGCTGCCTGTATGCACCCATGGACTTCGTGCAGAAGAACCCCAACACCTGCCAAGCCATGGCCAATGCGATGGTGCACGCACTCAAGTGGTTGCAGACCGCTGGCCCCGGCGACATCATCAAGACCGTGCCAGAGAGCTACCTGCTCGGCGACCGCGCGCTGTACCTCGCATCATTCAACAAGGTGCGCGAGTCGATTTCGCTGGACGGCATCATCCCTGATGAAGGCGCCCGTACCGCGTTGAAGGCGCTGTCGAGTTTTGACCCGAGTATCAAGGCCGACAAGATCGATCTGGCCAAGACCTACACCAATGAGTTCTCGCGTCGCGCCAAGGAGCGCTTCAAGGCCTGAGCGTCCGCGTCACCTGCGTTTTTCGCCTCTTTCATGGCAACCATCGACAGCAATGGTTCAGGGCCGCATGCCCTGGAGTTCCTCGACATCACCTGCACCTTCCGTTCGCCCGACGGTGGGCAACGCTACACGGCCGTCAGCAACACCACGCTTCGCATTCAGGCGGGCGAGTTTGTGTCCGTCGTGGGTCCGACGGGCTGCGGGAAATCCACCTTGCTGAACATCGGTGCCGGCTTGCTGGAGGCGTCCTCCGGCGAGGTCAAGGTGTTCGGTCAGCCCTTGCAGGGCATCAACAGCCGTGCGGGCTACATGTTCCAGACGGAGGCGTTGATGCCCTGGCGCAGCGCGCTTGAAAACGTCATGGTCGGCCTGCAATACCGCGGCATTGCCGACGAAGAGGCCAAGGCCACAGCGCTTGGCTGGCTCGACCGGGTGGGGTTGACCGGTTTTGGCGACCGCTACCCGCATCAGCTCTCTGGCGGCATGCGCAAGCGGACCGCACTCGCGCAGGTGCTGGCGCTGGACCCCGACATCATCCTGATGGACGAACCCTTCAGCGCGCTCGACATCCAGACCCGTCAGCTGATGGAAAACGAAGTGCTGGAGTTGTGGGCGGCCAAGAAGAAAGCCGTGTTGTTCATCACCCATGACCTCGATGAAGCGATTGCCATGAGCGACCGGGTGGTGGTGCTGTCGGCGGGCCCCGGCACCCGGCCGATGGGCGAGTTCCACATCGATCTGCCCAGGCCGCGCGACGTGGCAGAAGTGAGGCACCAGCCGCGCTTTGTGGAGCTGCACACGCAGATATGGAATGTGCTGCGCGATGAGGTGCTCAAGGGCTACACGCAGCAGCTCCGGAAAACCGCTTAGGCACGCACCGTGACATCTCCAGCAAACCACCTTCGGAAAAATCTTCGCCTGTGGCAGATCGGGCTGCTGGTCCTTCTGCTGGCCGGCTGGCACCTGGCTTCACGCGACCAGCAGATTGCCTTTTTTCTGGGCGAGCCCATCAAGGTGATGGGGCGCATCTGGAGCTGGTTCATGCCCTTCGGGTTTGGAGAGAGTGTGCTCTTTCCGGACGGTCTGCGCGGCAATGCCGATATCTACATTCACCTTGGCACCACCCTGCTTGAAACCGTGCTGGCGTTCGGTCTC
>CALSAU010000179.1:0-5359 GCA_943372985.1 Polaromonas sp. YR568
GCGCCATGACGCTGGCACCAGTACTTACGCGACCGCTGCACAGACTGCTGCTGTGCTGCGCTCGGGCGCGCAGTACCGCCGCGATCGCATGGAGGCTGCCGACATGATCACCACCGACGAAGCTGCCACACTGGCAGGCACCACTCGGGTGACCATCAACGCCTGGATCAAGTCTGGCCGCTGCATTGGCATCTCGCATTTGCGCCGTGGCTTCAAGCTGCCGCGTTGGCAGTTTGAGCCCGCCATCTGGCCCGCGCTGCAGCCTGTGGCCAAGCAGTTGGGCACACCCGATGGCTGGCAGCTGCTTGCGTTTCTGGAGTCTCCAGCCACGGCGCTGGACGGTCGGACGCCCCGCGCCGCGCTTGAGCAAGGCGAACCGCTGGACCGCATCGTGGCATTGGCAACGGTTGAGGCACATTGACCTCATCCCATGAATTTCAAAACACCTTCACTACTCAGCCATACGCCTCCAATTCTCGAAACTCCCTCGCACCAGGTCTGGCACCGGGTGCAGCGCAAAACCGCCCGTCAGGACAGCGTGCGCTACAGGGGTTATGTGTTGGCTCCACCAGGCGGGTTGGGCGGGCGTTTTGACTTGGTCAACGAAGCTACGGCTTATCTGGCTGACAGCCCGGAAACCGCACTGTATGAAAGCCTGTTTCGCCGAGAGGTACGCAGCTGCCACTACAGCCGCATTGAGCAGCGCGCGCTGCTGAGCTTTGAAACCCAGGCGCCGCTACGGTTGGTGGATTTGCGCGGACTGGAGGCGCATTACCCGGTGCTGCAGTCGATGCGCTATGAGACGAGTCAGGCGTTTGCTGCGGCATGCAGGCAGCAGGAGCTGCATGGCGTACTGTACGCATCGGCCCAGCATGCTGGCACAGCTGTGTATGCCTGTTTATGGCTGGGTTAGAGCGAACCAAAAAACTGACTGCCGTGGCGTTGACGCAGATAGGCACCGGGCAATTGCACAAAGCGGTGGTGTCGGCAGCACGCGGATCACAGGTTCCGATCTTGAAAGACTAGGTCGCCTTTATTGCTCGACACACGGTGGTTTAAACACTGATTCAACATCGAATCCATGAAAACTATCTCTATGCACATTGCTCAGCCTACAGGCGGCACCAAGCGCACCAAGGGCCTGCTGTCCAGCCAGGCCTCCAGGCATTCCGTCACCCCGGTGGCAAAGCGCTGAAACACCGGTTCTGTGACAAATCCCAGATGCGGCGTGAGCAGTACGTTGGGCAGGCTGCGCAGCGGGTCGTCGGCGGGCAGGGGCTCCACATCGAACACGTCGAGGGCAGCAAAACCTGGTTGGCCTTTTTCAAGTGCCTGCACCAGCGCTTTTCCGTCCACCAGCGCCGAGCGGGAGGTGTTGACCAGCAGGCTGTCGGGCCGCATCAGGGCCAGCTTGCCGGCGTTGAGCAGATGGTGTGTGGGTGGCGTCGGCACCAGGTGTAGGCTGACCACCTTGGCGGTGGCGAGCAGTTCGTCCAGTGCCACAGCCGTCGCGCCTTTCTCGGCGGCACGTTCAGGCGTCATGCGCGGGCTCCAGGTGATGACCTTCATGCCCAGCGCCTGGCCGACCTTGGCCACACGCCCGCCGATTTCACCCAGACCGATCAGGCCCAGCGTTTGCCCGTGCAGCACGCCGGCCAATGGCTCCGGCGTTTCAGGTCGCCACTGGCCACGACGCAGCAGCGCGGTTTGCTGCTCCAGCTGGCGTGTGGCCGAGAGGATGAGCGCCCAGGTGATCTCGCAGGTGCTGTCCTTGCTCGGGCCCCATTCGGTGTGGCTCACCGGAATGCCGCGGGCGGCCACGGCAGCCAGGTCTAGCGTGGTGTTGCGCGTGCCGGTGAACACCAGATAGCGCAGCTTGGGCAACTGCGCCAACAGCGCCGCGTCAAACGGTGTGCGGTCGCGCACCAGCACCACGGCGTCGGCGTCTTTCAGCGCTTCCACCAGCGCCGCGCCCTGCAGCGGCTGGTGGTGAACCGTTACCTCGGCCTTGCTGTCGATGGTCCGCCAGTCGCCTAAGCGGCGCAAGGCTTGCTCACCATCGCCCACCACCACGATACGGGGGCGGGCGGTGCTTTGTCCAATGCTCATGCCTTGGGGACTGCGAGCGCCACGATGGACGACACATTGGCCGCCTGGCCAACAGCCCAGCAGGCCTTGATCAGGTCGCTGGTTTGTGCCGCGCCCAGCACCGGGTCTGAAAGGCCGTGGAACTTGGACTCCAGATTGGCGTCGGTCATTGGGTTCTGCAGCGAGCCAATGGCGTGTTCGACAAACACGTGCACGCGGCGTCCATCGGTCAGCACCGCAGTCACGTCGGCGCTGGCTTCATCAATCGAGTCGTCCACGGTGGCTACAACCTTGCGGCGCAAGGCCACCATGTCGGGGCGGTTGACGATGTCGTCCGAAAACTCGTCTTCCGCGGCGTAGCCAAAGGTCAGGCCCGCGGCGCAGCCGTGGTACACGCTGAACTTGGCCTGCAGGCCGTCAGCGGGCTCCTTCTTGCCGGTCAGTTCCAGCACCAGCGAATGTACTTTCAGCTCGATGCGCTCGACCTGCTCGGGCTTCACACCTTGTGCGCGCAACTGGGCGCAGGCATCGATGCTGGGGTGAATCACGATGCCGCAAGCGAAAGGCTTATAGCTGTTGAAGGAAATCTCGAAGCGCTGGCCGAGCTCGTGGGTGATCTCGTTCCAGTCGTTCTTGGTCGAGACGGTCTGCATCATGCCGCGCGGCGCTTCCAGCGCCTTGGGGCTGGAGGTGAAGCCTTTGCTGGCCAGCAGGGCCGACATCAGGCCAGCGCGTGCGGCACCACCCGGGTGGAAGGGCTTGGTCATGGTGCCGAACTGTTCGCGCATGCCCACCGGCTGCGAGGCCGCAATGCCCAGAGCCATGGCGGTCTGGTCGAAGTCGAGCTTGAGCAAGCGTGCGCAGGCGGCGGCGGCTCCCAGTGTGCCGGTGGAACCGGTGATGTGCCAGCCGCGGTCGTAGTGCTCGGGGTACATCGCGTTGCCGACACGGCAGGCCACGTCGATGCCGATGACGATGGCGTCGATCACGTCACGGCCGGATGCGCCGGTGTGCTCGGCCATGGCCAGCACAGCGGAGGCGACAGGGCCTGCCGGGTGAATGATGGTCTTGAGGTGGGTGTCGTCAAAGTCAAAGGTGTGCGAGGTGATGCCGTTGACCAGCGCGGCGCTGGCCATGTCGACCTTTTCCTTGCGGCCGAGCACGCTGGCCTGTGCAGCGGGCTGCAACATGTGGACGGCGGCGAGTGCAGCGTCAGCCGCTTCGTGCTGTGCTGCACCGACAGCGCAGCCCAGCCAGTTCATGAAGGTGCGGTGCGCCTCGTGGTCCACCGCGTCGCTCCAGCCGCGAGAAGGGTGCGTGGCCACGAACTGGGCGAGGATGCGGGTGACGGCAGGGGCGTTGTGGTCGGCAGCGACCTGGGTATTGCGGGCCATGGTGTTGAAGTGTGTTCTGGCAAACAGGATTGCCGTGGGTTGGGAAATTCAGGAAAAGTCAGGGGAAGTGAAAAAGCTCAGGCTCAGGCGACGCTGCTAACAGCTAGCCGCCCGGGCCGCTACCGATACTGCCGGATGACTCCGGCAGTGCGTGGTTGTACAGCGATCAGCAATCAGTAATCAACGATCAGCTGTCGAGCTGGATGTTGCGGTCCTTGGCAATCTTGGTCCAGCGGGCAATGTCGGTTTTCATGAAGGCTGCAAACTGCTCGGGCGTCATCACCATCGGTTCAATCGCTTCGATGGACAGCTTCTCCCGCATGTCGGGCGCCTTCAGCACCACCGCCAGCGTTTCGTTGAGCTGCTTGACCACCGGTGCAGGCATGCCGGCCGGGCCGACCACGCCGTACCACTGCTGCGCATCAAAGCCCTTGTAGCCCGACTCGTCGAGCGTGGGCAGATCCTTGAACTGCGGGTGGCGTGAAAGGCCCGTCACAGCCAGTGGGCGAACGCGGCCCGAGCGGATATGCGGAATGGCCGCAGCCAGGCCAGGGAACATGGCCTGCGTCTGGTTGCCACTCAGGTCGGTGAAGGCGGGCGCCACACCGCGGTAAGGGATGTGCACCATGAAAGAGTTGACCTGCTGCTTGAACAGTTCCATCGTCAGGTGTGTGAGCGAGCCTGCGCCGGCAGAGCCGTAGTTGACCTTGCCGGGATTTTTTTTGAGGTACTCGACGAATTCCTTGACGTTGGTCACGGGCAGCGAGCTGTTGACCACCAGCACGTTGGGTGTGGCGCCAATCATGCCGATGGGGGTGAAGTCCTTGATCGGGTCATAGGGCAGCTTGCGCGTGGCCGGGCTGGTACCGTGTGTGGCCACATAGCCCTGCAGCAGCGTGTAGCCGTCGGCCGGTGCGCGCATCGTGGCCTGGCAGGCAATCACGCCGCCGCCGCCGCCCTGGTTGTCAACGATGAAGTTCTGCTTGAGCAGCGCGCCCCAGCGTTCGGTCACGGTACGGCCCACCATGTCGCTGCCGCCGCCGGCAGCCACTGGCACGATGTAGCGGATCGGCTTGTTCGGGAAGCTGCTCTGGGCCAGTGCAAGCTGGGGTGCGCAGATCAGGGCGGGGGCGGCTTGAAGCAGGGTGCGTCTTTTCATGGGTGTCTCCGTTGTAGTGAGAAGGTAGTGAACTGAAGGAAAGATAAAGAGAAAGCTGAGGGGAAGGTAACTGCAGTGGTGTTGGCGCCCGGTCAGGCGGTGGCGTCCGCCTGCTCTCTGGCGGGCTTGGGGGAAGGGTTCGCTGGCGTGGTTGGCGATGCTGTCGGTGTGGGTGCCGGTGCGGGCGCGTGGCGCAGCCGCTGGTAGGCATCATCCACATGCCGCGCCAGCAGCGCCTCGCAGCGCACGCTGTCGGCCTCGCGCACCGCCTGGGCGATGTCCCGGTGCTCGGCAATCGATGCCCGCATGCCGATGTCCTGCGACAGGTTTTTCAGGCGCGACAGATGCAGCTTCTGCACGATGCCACGGTAGCTTTCCGACAACTGCCGGTTGCCGGCTGATTCGACGATCACCCAGTGAAAGCGCAGGTTCTCGGCGTAGTAGCGCTGCACGTCGTGCGCATCGGCGGCTTCCAGCATGGCCTGAATCGACTGATCGAGCAGCGTGAGGAGTTCGTGGCGTTTGTCGGTGGGCAATTGCGCTGCGCAGCGACCGGCAAAGCCATCCAGCAGCCCGCGCATCTGGTACAGGTCGCGGATCTCATCGCTGCCCAGTTCGCGCACGAACACACCCGAGTGCTTGCGCGACACCACCAGACCTGAGCTTTCGAGTTCACGCAAGGCCTCGCGCACTGGCACGCGGGAAACCTGCAGGCGGC
>CALSAU010000180.1:0-5336 GCA_943372985.1 Polaromonas sp. YR568
TGTGCATGACCGGCGTGTTTTTTGAAGTTTGTTTAAGGTTTTTTCGAAGTAGCCGCGCCAGGTGGCCTTACTTCGCGGGGCGGTACAGGGCGCAGAGCTTGTTGCCGTCCGGGTCGCGCAGGTAGGCGAGGTACAGCTTGCTGTCTTCGCGCAAGCCAGGCGGGTCTTCGCAGGTGGTGCCGCCGTGGCTGATGCCCGTGGCGTGGAAGGCGTCAACCTGCTCCTGCGACTTCGCCAAGAAGCCGACGGTGCAGCCGTTGCCGGCCGTGGCTGGCTCGCCATTGATGGGCGTGGTGATCGCGAACGATCCGGTGGGGCTGCGGTAGAAATAGCGGTTTTTGTTGGCGGCACCGGGGGCGATACCGAGTGTGCCGAGCAGGGCGTCGTAAAACTTGTGCGAGGCTTCCAGGTCCTTCACACCCAACATCACATGACTGAACATTTTTGTCTCCTGAGGCGTCCGGTACAACCCGCACCAAACGTCAGCTGATGTTACTGGAAGGCCCGGCAGCGCGTCGGCACACACCACGATGGTTGACAATCCTTCCATGAGTTCTGCGACCGCTTCCAATGCCTCCCCGATCTTTTCAGTCGAAGGTCTGAGCAAGCGCTATGGCGACACCACGGTTGTCAACGACCTGTCGTTTCACATCGCCCCGGGTGAATGCCTGGGCGTGATCGGCCCCAACGGTGCGGGCAAGACCACCACCATCCGCATGTGCCTGGGCCTCACTGCACCTGATGCGGGGCGGGTGGCGTTTCACCCGCCGGATGGCCTGCCGGCCCTGCACATGCCGCAGGACGCGCTGGCCATCAAGGAGCGGCTGGGCATTGTGAGCCAGTTCGACAGCCTGGACCCGGACTTCAGCTGTGCCGAAAACCTGCTGGTGTTTGGCCGCTACTTCGGTCTGAAGGATGCGGTGATCCGCGAGCGCATTCCCCGGCTGCTGGAGTTTGCCGCCCTCACCCATAAGGCCAATGCCAAACTGAGCGAGCTGTCGGGCGGCATGAAGCGGCGCCTGAGCCTGGCCCGCGCGCTGGTGAACGACCCGCAACTGCTGCTGCTCGACGAACCCACCACCGGCCTGGACCCGCAGGCACGCCACCTGATGTGGGAGCGGCTGCAGCGGCTGGTGCAACAGGGTAAGTCCATCCTGCTGACCACGCACTTCATGGACGAGGCCGAGCGCCTGTGCAACCGCCTGCTGGTGCTGGACCACGGCAAGAAAATGACTGAAGGCAAGCCGCGCGACCTGATCGCGCAGAACCTCGAACCCGATGTGGTCGAGGTCTACGGTAACGGCGCGCTGGCACTGGTCGATTCACCGCTGAAGGCGCTGGCCGCGCGCACCGAAGTGAGCGGCGAGACGGTGTTTTTCTACACGCAGGATTCCAAGGCCCTGCTGGCCGCGCTGGCGGACCACCCGCAGCTGCGCACGCTGCACCGGCCCGCCAATCTGGAAGACCTGTTCCTGAAAATGACAGGCCGCCAGATCCGGGAGGACGCATGATGTCCCGCACATCCATCCCACAAAGCCCACCCAGCCTGTTCGCCCCGCCGCGCATCAGCCTGCGCTGGTGGCCGGTGTTCCGCCGCAATTTCCTGGTGTGGCAAAAGCTGGCCATTCCCAGCCTGGTCGGCAACATTGCCGAGCCGCTGATCACGCTGGTGGCTTTTGGCTATGGCCTGGGCGCCCTCGTCGGGCAGGTGCAACTGGGTGGCAGCGCGGTGCCCTACATCCTGTTTCTGGCCAGCGGTTCGATCTGCATGAGCGCGATGCAGGCCGCGTCGTTCGAGGCGCTTTACTCGGCGTTCTCGCGCATGCACGTGCAGCGCACATGGGACGGCATCATGAACGCGCCGGTGCGGCTGGACGACGTGGTGTTTGCCGAAATGCTTTGGGCTGCGTTCAAGTCACTCTTCACCACGGTGGTGATCCTTCTGGTGATGCTGGCGCTGGGCATCAGCCACAGCCCGCTGCTGCTGATGGCGTTGCCACTGCTCGGGCTGGTGGGCATCACCTTTGCCAGCATCGCGCTGATCTTCAACGCGCTGGCCAAGGGCTATGACTTCTTCACCTACTACTTCACGCTGTTCCTCACGCCCACCATGTTTCTGAGTGGTGTGTTCTTCCCGCGCGACCAGTTGCCGGGGGTGATGCGCACAGTGTCCGACTGGCTGCCACTAACTGCGGCGGTGGAACTGATCCGCCCTCTGTTCATGGGGCAATGGCCAACGAACTGGCTGCCGCATGCGGCGCTGCTGGTGTTTTATGCGGTGGCAGGCTTCTGGCTTGCGCTCGCGCTCACGCGCAAGCGGTTCCGGAGCTAGTTTTTGACCATCCCTTGCCCACGGGGATGGAGTGGGACGGGGTCAGGCTGGGGCTCCAGTCGCGTGGCAAAGTCGACCCACAGCCCGGGCAACACTTTTACAATTCGCGCGATATGACCGCCGCTACAGTCACCCTGCCCGCCGACTTTCTGGCCATGATGGACCGGGGGGTGTCGGTGATTGTGAGCAGCGCGGGCCTGGACCTGCAGCCCAGCGTGATGCGTGCAGTGGGCAGCCGCATCGAGGCGGGGGGCGGGCAAATCACCGTGTATGTCTCGCGCCAGCAGTCGAGGCAACTGCTGCAGGACATTGCCAGCACCGGCCGCCTGGCTGTCGTGTTCTGTGAACCCAGCACCCACCGTACCGTGCAGGTCAAGGCGCGCCAGGCGCAGATCCGCTGCGCAGAACCCTCTGATGAACCGGTGCTGACGCGCTACCTTGAGTCGATGATCCACGAGATCAGCCTCGTCGGGCACTCCAGCCGCTTTACACGCGCCATGCTGAACCAGCAACTCGATGACGTGGTGGCCATCAGCTTTGTGCCTGCCGACGCCTTCGACCAGACTCCGGGCCCGCAGGCCGGTGCGCGCTTGCACCACAGCGCTGGAGCCAACCCATGAGCGCGCTGCTGGACACCCCCTCCCCCCGACTGACCGACATTCGCCCCTGCCTCGAAGGCGCGGTTCCGGCCGTGATGGCGACCTGCGCCCCTGACGGCACGCCCAATGTGGCCTACATCTCGCAGGTGTTTTATGTCGATGAGCGACATGTGGCGCTGTCGTTCCAGTTCTTCAACAAGACGCGGCAGAACATCCTGGCCAACCCGGTGGCCAACGTGCTGGTGATGCACCCGCTGACGGCAGCGTTTTTCAGGCTGCACATCCGCTACCTGCGCACCGAGACCGAGGGCCCGGTGTTCGAGGCGATGAAGGCGCAGCTGGCTGGCATTGCCTCGCACAGCGGCATGGCTGCGGTGTTCAGACTGCTGGGCTCCGACATTTACGAGGTGCGGTCGATTGAATGCGTGGCCGGCGAGGCCCTGCCCGCGCCGCCGGCACGGGCCAGCCGCGTCACCCGGCTGCGCCTCGCCAGTGAGCAGATTGCGCGCTGCACCGCGCTCGACGAGTTGCTCAACACCACCCTGAGCGCCATGACCGCGCTGCTGGAAACCCGCCATGCGATGGTGCTGCTGCTCGATGCGGCGGCGCGGCGGCTCTACACCGTGGCCAGTACCGGTTATGCCGCGTCGGGTGTGGGGTCCGAAATCGCCATGGGCGACGGCGTGATCGGCATGGCCGCGCGCGAGCGGGTGCCGGTGCGCATCATGCACATGACCAACGCCTACAGCTACCACCAGGCCATCCGCCACCGGCTGCAGGGCGACGGCCACCCGGAATGCGTGGCGATGGAAACAGACATTCCCTACCCGGGCCTGCAAGCGCCGCACAGCCAGCTGGCCGTGCCCATGGTGTCGGCCGGGCAGCTGATGGGCGTGCTGTTTGCCGAGAGCACGGAAGACCTGCACTTTGACTTTGAAGCCGAAGACTTGATGGTGGCGCTGGCCCACCACGTGGCCGCAGCGGTAGACAGCCTGCAGGCGGGCAGCGACCCGGCTGACGCGACGGAGCCGGCCCCGGGCCGCAAGGACAGCGCCGCCAGCAAGGGCACAGCCCTGCAGGTGCGTTACTTTGCGGCCAGCAGCAGTGTGTTTATTGGTGACACCTACCTGATCAAGGGCGTGGCCGGCGCGATTTTCTGGAAGCTGGTCAACGACTGCCAGCAGCACGGGCGCACCGAATTCTCCAACCGTGAGCTGCGGCTGGACGCGGCCATCAGGCTGCCGGATGTGACCGACAACCTGGAGGCCCGCCTGTTGCTATTGCAGCGGCGGCTGGCCGAGCACGGACCGGATGTGCGCATCGAGAAAACCGGGCGCGGACGCTTCAGGCTGGCGCTGACGCGTCCGCTGATGCTGCAGGCGCTGGCCTGAGCACCGCAGGCGACTGTCAGGCCTGCACCAGCCCCGGCACGGCGGGCAAGCCGAGCCCACGGGTCAGCTTGGCCCATTCCACATTGCTCAGGTGCGGGCGCACCACGTCAAGTGCTGCGGCAAAGGCTGGCGCTGGTGCGTGGGCCTGCATGCCGGCCATCATGGACAGGCGCTCGGCGGGGTTCATGAAGGGCACCATCCAGCGCACGATGCCCATCATCTTCTCGGGCGGGATGGAGGCTACCAGCGCGTCGTGAATGGCCAGCAGCTCGGCGTCGCTGTAGGCAGACCAGAGTGCGGCGTTGTGGGCGGATTCCTCGTACAGCATGTGCTCGAAGTTCTCGGCCATGAATTGCGAGAGCGCACGGTACAGCGACAGTGTGGCGGATGCACGCGCGGCCACCGGGGCCTGGAGCAGCGCTGCCGTCTGGGTGCGAAGCTGGTCGATGTGGCGGATGTGCTCCTCGTGCTCGCCTGCGATCTGGCTGCTGGCGCTGGGGCGGCCCATTTCGATGGCGGGGTGAACGAAGTCGTTCTCGTGCTGCAGATGCGAGGCGCAGAAATCCAGCAGCTCCATCACGCGCTGGCAGGTTTGCGCGAGCTCCAGTGCGTCGTCGGTGTCGGTCCGGCCCACGGCGAGCAGGGTGTCGGCCATCAGCGCACGCAGCGCCTTGTGGATGGTGGCGTACATGTCAAAGCGCGGAGCGGCACAGCCCTCTCCGGCGGCGGCGACCTGAGTCACCTGGGTCATTTCCTGGGAATCGATGTTCATACTTGTCTTCTTTCTTTGACGGTAACCGCTGTTGGATGCTCAGCGGGGAGGGGCCCAGCCCCCTCTGCAACGGGTGAAGAGAGGTGGTCTGGAACCCGACGAGAAGTCTAGAAAGAAGCGCTACCGGGGCTTGCTAAAAATTGCTTAATGCAACCCTAAAGAAACCTTATTCACGGCAGACTGGCCAGTGAATATTGCCAGGATCACCCGCAGGCACTCACAAGTCGAAGAACACCGTCTCT
>CALSAU010000181.1:0-5311 GCA_943372985.1 Polaromonas sp. YR568
GGCGCAGCGACGGGCTTTCGGGTGGACGCCACCGCCTTCTTTGGCAGACTCTTCGGCAGACTCGCGGGAGTCATGAACGCCATCAAGGCACCCAGCCACACCGCATAGGTCTTGCCGGCACCCGTGGTAGCATGCAGCAAGCCGGACTGCCCTGCGGCCACGGCCTTCCAGACCTCGCGCTGGAATTTGAAAGGCTTCCAGCCCTGCGCGGCGAACCAGGCGTCCAGCGCCCGCTTGACTGCCGTTTGCGGCGTCTTGCTCATGCGGAGGCCCCTGGCAACAGGGCTGCGAGCGTCTGCAGCGTGTCGGCTTCCTCCACCGGCTTGTCTTCGCGCCAGCGCAGCATGCGCGGAAAGCGCACGGCAATGCCGCTCTTGTGGCGGCTGCTGCGTGCGATGCCCTCAAAGCCGAGTTCGAACACCAGCGTGGGCTGCACGCTGCGCACCGGGCCAAAGCTTTCGATCGTGGTCTTGCGGATCACCGCATCGACCTTGGCCATCTCGGCATCGGTGAGGCCTGAATAGGCCTTGGCAAAAGGCACCAGCTTGCGCCCGCCCTCCCCGGGCGGGGCGTCCCACACGGCAAAGGTGTAGTCGCTGTAGAGGCTGGCACGCCGGCCGTGGCCGCGCTGCGCGTAGATCAGCACGGCGTCGATACTGAGCGGATCGATCTTCCACTTCCACCAGGTGCCGACGTCCTTGGTGCGGCCCACGCCGTAGTGCGACTGCAGCTGTTTGAGCATCATGCCCTCGACACCCAGGCTGCGCGCCGCCTCGCGCTGACGTGCGAGGTCGACCCAGCTGTCACCCGACAGCTGCGTACTGGCCACCAGCTGCGGATGCTGCAGCTGCGTCAGCAGTGCGTCGAGCAAGGCACGCCGCTCGACGAGAGCTTGTGAGCGCAGGTCACGGCCCTCCCACTCCAGCAGGTCGTAGGCGAGCAGTACCACCGGAATATCGCGCAGCAATTTCGCACCGAGGGTCTTGCGCCCGATGCGCTTTTGCAATTCGGCAAAGGGTTGCGCCCGGCCCTCACGCCAGACCACGACCTCGCCGTCCAGCACCGTACCGTCGGGCAGGGCCTCGCCCAATGTCGTCAGCTCGGGAAAGCGCTCAGTCACCAGCTCTTCACCACGCGACCACAGCCACACCTGACCAGCGCGCCGCACCAGCTGCGCGCGGATGCCGTCCCACTTCCACTCCACCACCCACTGGCCAGGTGGGCCGAGTGCTTCGTCGAACTGCGCCAGCGGCTGGTTGAAAGGGTGTGCCAGAAAAAACGGATACGGCTGCCCGCTGGTTTGCTGGTTCAGCTCACCACTGCTTTCGGGTGCGATCAACGCCGCGTAGGCGCTGGCCGTGGGCAAGGCACTGATGTGCGTGTAGCCCATCAGACGTTGGGCAATGCGCTTGGCGTCCACACCCGCCACGGCCGCAAGCGCCTGCGTGACCTGCAGTCGCGAGACACCCACGCGAAAACCACCGGTGATGAGCTTGAAGTACACCAGGCGTTCATCGAGGGCCAGTTGTTGCCACTGCTCCCGCAGCGCAGCAGCCAGTGCATCGGGCGCGCTTTTGGCAAGCGTGCGCAGCGGCAGCAGGTGCTGCTCCATCCAGTCGGCGAGGCCCAGCGCCTGCGTGTTTGAGGGCGGCGGGATCAGCAGCGAAATGGTTTCGGCGAGATCTCCCACCGCGTCGTAGCTTTCATCGAACAGCCACTCGGGCAGGCCGGACGCCTCGCGGGAAAGCTCGCGCAGCAGGCGGGTGGGCACCAGCTGACGCGGCTTGCCGCCGGCCAGAAAATACACCGCCCAGGCAGCGTCTGCGGGCGGTACCGCTTGCAGGTAGCGTTGCAGCGCCGCCTGCTTGGCGAGGCTGGAGGTGGTGGCGTCCAGCTCGCGATAGAGGCTAGCAAAGGCCTTCATGCGCCACCCTCGGGAGCAGCTTCAACAGCTGGCACTGGTGTAGCGACATCGGCTGCATCGTCGCCGCCATATTCGGTCTTGAAACCCTGCGCCTGCAGGCCCTGCTCGGTCAGCCAGCGCACCAGCACAGCCACGCTGCCGTGCGTCACCATCACCCGCTCGGCGCCGGTGCCACCAATCGCTTTCTGTAGACCCGGCCAGTCGGCGTGGTCGGACATGACGAATCCGCGATCGACCCCGCGGCGGCGGCGCGTACCGCGCAGTTGCATCCAGCCACTGGCAAAGGCGTCCGCGTAGGCGCCAAAGCGCTTCATCCACGGCGTGCCCTTTGCGGACGGCGGCGCCAGCACCAGCGCGCGCCGCAGCAGCGCGGCATCGAGCGCCGGATCGCTCACGCGCAGTGTGGTCGGCAACGCGACGCCGGCTTCGCGGTACACCGCGTTGAGTGGCTCCACCGCGCCGTGAACCACGATGGGGCCAATGCTGGCGTCAACACCGTGCAGGATGCGCTGCGCCTTGCCAAAGGCATAGCAGAACAGCACCGAGCTGCGCCCCTCGTCCGCATTGCGCCGCCACCAGGCGTTGATGTCGTCAAGCAGCGCGGCCTGCGCTGGCCAGCGGTACACCGGCAGGCCGAAGGTGGACTCGGTGATGAAGGTGTGACAGCGCACCGCCTCAAACGGCGTGCAGGTGCCATCGGCCTCGGTCTTGTAGTCGCCCGAGGCGACCCAGACCTCGCCCCGGTGCTCGACACGCACCTGCGCCGACCCGAGCACATGACCGGCTGGATGCAGCGACACACGCACCCCGTGGTGCTCGACCACCTCGCCATAGGGCACGGTTTGCAGCGTGATGCGGCCGAGACGGGCCTTCAGAATGCCGGCGCTGTCGGTGTGCGCGAGGTAATGCTGATGGCCAGTACGGGCGTGATCGGAGTGCGCATGGGTGATCACTGCGCGGTCCACCGGCCGCCACGGGTCGATGTAGAAATCGCCCGCAGGACAGTACAGGCCTTCGGGCCGGGCGACGATCAGGTCCATGCGTGGTGTGTGCAGAGCGGCATCGGTCGGCAGTGTGCCGATAACACTCCATCGTACTGGCAGCGGCAGCCTTCCGCAGGCCCGCCATGGCGGCGCCCACGCGGCGCAGGGGCTCTGGTGCACAACAAAAGAAAAGCCCTTGGCTTACGCTCAAGGGCTTTTTCTTAGGACCGGGAAGGTCTTATTTTTTCTGGCGGTATTTGCGCAAAGCGGCAATCTGTGCAGCCATCACAGCCAGCTCGGACTGGGCCATGGCGATGTCGATATCGCTCTTGGCGTTCTTCAGGGCTTCTTCGGCCTGGGCCTTGGCGGCGGTAGCCTTGGCTTCGTCGAGGTCCTTGCCGCGGATGGCGGTGTCGCTCAACACGGTCACGCAATCGGGCTGCACTTCCAGCAGGCCACCGGCCACGAAGACGAATTCCTCAGAGCCGTCCGCCTTCTCGATGCGCACAGCGCCCGGCCGGATACGGGTGATCAGCGGCGTGTGGCGCGGGTAGATACCCAGCTCGCCCGCCTCGCCCGGCAAGGCCACGAATTTGGCTTCGCCGGAGAAGATGGACTCTTCCGCGGATACGACGTCGACGTGAATGGTGCTCATACGTACTCCAATGTAAAAGGTGAGTGAAAAGCAAGCAGTTGGGATGAGCCGCTAGGCGCTGCGCGGAAATGTGCAAATGCACATTGAGCACAGCAACAACGCGGATCGCCCAAATGCGCCGCTTTACGCCACCTTTTTCGCTTTTTCGAAGGCTTCGTCGATGGTTCCTACCATGTAGAACGCCTGCTCCGGCAGGTGATCGCACTCACCGGACACAATCATCTTGAAGCCGCGAATGGTTTCGGCGAGGCTCACGTACTTGCCGGGGGAACCGGTGAACACCTCGGCCACATGGAAAGGCTGCGACAGGAAACGCTGGATCTTCCGGGCGCGAGCCACGGCCAGCTTGTCTTCCGGGGCCAGCTCGTCCATACCCAGAATCGCAATGATGTCGCGCAGTTCCTTGTAGCGCTGCAGCGTACCCTGCACCGCACGGGCGGTGGCGTAGTGGTCTTCGCCCACCACGTTCGGGTCCAGCTGGCGGCTGGTGGAATCCAGCGGGTCCACAGCGGGGTAGATACCCAGCGAGGCAATGTCACGCGACAGCACCACGGTCGAGTCCAGGTGGGCAAAGGTGGTGGCAGGCGACGGGTCGGTCAAGTCGTCGGCAGGCACGTACACGGCCTGAATGGAAGTGATCGAGCCGACCTTGGTGGAGGTAATGCGCTCCTGCAGACGACCCATTTCCTCGGCCAGCGTCGGCTGGTAACCCACGGCGGAAGGCATGCGGCCCAGCAGCGCGGACACTTCGGTACCGGCCAGCGTGTAGCGGTAGATGTTGTCCACGAAGAACAGCACGTCACGGCCTTCGTCACGGAAGGATTCGGCAATCGTCAGGCCGGTCAGTGCCACGCGCAGACGGTTTCCTGGGGGCTCATTCATCTGGCCGTAGACCATGGCCACTTTGGATTCGCCGAGATTCTCGAGGTTCACGACGCCGGAGTCGGCCATCTCGTGATAGAAGTCATTGCCTTCACGGGTACGCTCACCCACACCGGCGAACACGGACAGACCCGAGTGCGCTTTGGCGATGTTGTTGATGAGTTCCATCATGTTCACGGTCTTGCCCACACCGGCACCGCCGAACAAACCGACCTTGCCGCCCTTGGCGAACGGGCACACCAGGTCAATCACCTTGATACCGGTTTCCAGCAGTTCCTGCGATGGCGACAGTTCGTCGTACGCGGGAGCCTTGCGGTGGATCGGAGCGGTCAGGGTCTGGTCCACCGGGCCGCGCTCGTCAATCGGCGCACCGAGCACGTCCATGATGCGGCCCAGCGTGGCCTTGCCCACAGGCACCGTGATGTTGGCGCCGGTGTTGTAGACCATGTTGCCGCGGCGCAGGCCGTCCGACGTGCCCAGCGCGATGGTGCGCACCACGCCGTCGCCCAGCTGCTGCTGGACTTCCAGCGTCAGTGCCGAGCCTTCCATCTTGAGGGCGTCATAAATTTTAGGCATCTGGTCGCGCGCGAATTCCACGTCCACCACCGCACCAATACACTGAACAATCTTGCCTTGAGCTTGAGCCATGATTGAATCCTCTTTCGTTTCTAACGTTTCTTTAAATCTGGAATCGGGTGTGGCGGCCTGAACCGCTATCAAACCGCTGCAGCACCGGCGACGATTTCCGACAATTCTTTGGTAATCGCTGCCTGACGGGTCTTGTTGTAGACCAGTTTCAGTTCGCCAATCACGCTGCCTGCGTTGTCGGTGGCGGCCTTCATGGCCACCATGCGCGCCGACTGCTCG
>CALSAU010000182.1:0-5307 GCA_943372985.1 Polaromonas sp. YR568
CCAAGGCCTTGGGCACCCGCTCATTGAGTGCCTTGGCCCCCAAACTGCCGCCCACCACCAGCAGCTTGAGCGGACCGGTGCGCCCTGCAAAACGCTCAGCAGGCGCTGGCTGCGCCGTGAAGGCGGGGCGCAGCGGGTTGCCCACCCACTGGGCGTTCTTCAGCACACCGGGGAAAGCGGTGAACACGCGGTCAGCAATGCCCACCAGCACCTTGTTGACCATGCCCGCCACCGAGTTCTGTTCGTGCAGCACCAGCGGCTTGCCCAGCAACACACCCATCATCGCGCCTGGGAAAGTGATATAGCCGCCCAGCCCCACCACCACGTCAGGACGGACACGACGGACCACCTGAATGCTTTGCCAGAAGGCCTTGAGCAATCGCATGGGCAGCCAGAACAGGGTGACCGAACCCTTGCCGCGCACACCTGAAAAATCAATGCTCTCGAAAGGAAAACCCCGCGGCGGAACCAGCTGGCTTTCCATGCTGGGCTGCTCGGCGCTGCCGCGACCGCCCAGCCAGTGCACACGCCAGCCGCGCTCTCGCAGGGCCTCAGCGACGGCGAGACCCGGAAAGATATGGCCGCCGGTGCCACCGGCCATGATGAGAGCGCTGCGCTGCGGACTCATGCCCGACCTCCGCGCATTAACAGCCGATTCTCGTAGTCGATCCTCAGTACGACGGCCAACGACACCAGGTTCATGAGGATGGCAGAGCCTCCATAACTCATCAGCGGCAAGGTCAGGCCCTTGGTTGGCAAGGCACCGAGGTTCACGCCGATATTGATGAAGGTCTGAAAGCCAATCCAGATGCCCACCCCCTGTGCGACCAGTCCGGCAAACAGGCGATCGAGGGCAATCGACTGGCGGCCAATGTGCATGATGCGGCGCGTCATCCACATGAAGAGACCAATCACGGTCAGCACGCCAATGAGACCGAACTCCTCGCCGATCACGGCCATCAGGAAGTCGGTGTGGGCCTCTGGCAGCCAATGCAGTTTTTCGATGCTGCCGCCCAGGCCGACGCCGAAAATTTCACCGCGCCCGAAGGCAATCAGCGAGTGCGACAACTGGTAGCCCTTGCCCATCGAGTACTTGTCGCTCCACGGGTCCAAGTAGGCAAAGATCCGCTCGCGCCGCCAGTCGCTGAGCATCACCATCAGTGCAAAGGCGACCACCACCACCGCCGAGATCACGAAGAACATGCGGGCATTGACGCCGCCGAGAAACAGAATGCCCATGGCAATCACCGAGATCACCATGAAGGCGCCCATGTCGGGCTCGGCCAGCAGTAGCAGCCCGACGATGGCAATCGCCAGCGCCATCGGCATCACAGCGCGGAAGAAGCGCTCCTTCACGTCCATCTTGCGGACCATGTAATCCGCGGCATACAGCAGCACGGCGAACTTGGCGAGCTCAGACGGCTGGAAGTTCATCACACCCAGCGAGATCCACCGGCGGGCGCCGTTCACGCCCTTACCGATGAAGGGAATCAGCACCAGGATCAGAAGCAACAACGACAACACAAACAGCCAGGGCGCCATCTTTTCCCAAGTGGAGAGAGGCACCTGGAAAGCCAGCACCGCCACCACCACCGCGACGCACAGCGAGAGCACATGCCGCATCAGGAAATGCGTGTGGGCGTAGCGGGCAAACTTCGGGTTGTCGGGCATGGCCACCGAGGCCGAATACACCATCACCAGGCCCCACAGCAGCAGGGCCACCGTGACCCACACCAGCGCCTGATCAAAACCCGCCATGCGTACGGCAGGCGTGGACAGCGTGCGCGAGAGGCTTTGCCCGCCCAGCCGCACCGGCAACACGTCCGACGCCGCCTGGCCGACGCCAGAGAACCAGTCTTTCAGACGATGGGTGGCGCTCATGCAACCACCCCGTGGTCTTGCGCCAGTGCTTGCACGGCGTCACGGAACACCTGCGCCCGGTGCTCATAGTTGTCAAACATGTCAAAGCTGGCACAGGCCGGTGACATCAGCACCGCATCGCCCGCCTGCGCCTGTGCAGCAGCCAGCTTGACGGCATCGTCCATGTCGGCCGCATCCAGCAGCGGTACACCGGTGGATTGCAGGGCCGTTTTGATGAGTGGCGCATCACGGCCAATCAGCACCCCGGCACGAACGTGCCGCGCCACGGGCTCGGCCAGGGGCGAGAAGTCCTGACCCTTGCCCTCACCGCCCAGAATGACCACCAGCTTACGTTCAGCGCCGAGGCCTGAAAGAGCAGCTACTGTGGCACCGACGTTAGTGCCTTTGCTGTCGTCAAAGTATTCCACCTCGTTGACGATGGCCACCGGCTCGACCCGGTGCGGCTCGCCACGGTATTCACGCAAGCCGTGCAGCATGGGCGCCAGATTGCCGCCCGCCTCCACAGCCAGCGCCAGTGCAGCCAGTGCGTTGGTCGCGTTGTGCCGGCCACGGATACGCAGCGCCTCGGTGGGCATCAGGCGCTGGATGAACAGTGCCTCTTCTTCGTCCTTGCGGCGTTTGATGGTTTCGTCAGCCACGGCCGCGCGAACCAGCCAAGCCATGCCATTGACGGTTTCAATGCCGTAGTCGCCAGGCCGGCGCGGTTCATCGGCACCGAAGGTGATGTGGCTGCGAACCACCGGTTTGCCCTTGGCGGGCGTGGTCGCCGGTGGCAGCATGGCCATCACCATCGGGTCGTCGCGGTTCAGCAGCATGACCCCCGTGGTACCAAAGACCTGCGCCTTGGCCGCTGCATAGTTCTGCAGGGTTTCATGCCAGTCGAGGTGATCCTGCGTGATGTTGAGCACGGTGGCTACCGTCGGCTCAAAGTTGCGGATACCGTCGAGCTGAAAGCTCGACAGTTCCAGCACCCACACCTCGGGCAGTTCGCCGGCATCCAGCTTTTCACTGAGGGTATCAAGCAGTGTCGGGCCAATGTTGCCAGCCACAGCCACAGACTTGCCAGCACGCTGCACCAGCTGACCGGTGAGCGATGTCACGGTGGTCTTGCCGTTGGTGCCGGTGATACCGATGACCTGCGGTGCGTAGCCGGATGCTTCTTTCAGATCGGCCAGCGCCTGGGCAAACAGGCTGAGTTCATTGCCGCACGGAATCGCCCTCGACTGCGCTTCAGCGGTGACGGATGCAACCGACATGGGCGAGAGCCCCGGGCTCTTCAGCACCATGTCGAAGGCCGTGCTGTCCAACAAGGTCGAGTCCATCGCGCCATGCACAAAGGACGCGTTTGCCAGCGCCGCACGCAAGGCATCCAGTTGCGGCGGGTGCTCACGCGTGTCGGCCACCGTGACGCTGGCTCCTGAACGGGCACACCACCGGGCCAATGCCAAGCCAGAGGCACCCAGCCCCAGCACCAGAACCTGTTTATTGGCGAGGTGTTTCATCGCAGCATCACCGCAGTTTCAGCGTGGACAGACCCACGAGGCAGAGCAGCATGGTGATGATCCAGAAACGCACGACAACCTGCGTTTCCTTCCAGCCGGATTTTTCGAAGTGGTGATGCAGCGGCGCCATCTTCAGCAGGCGGCGGCCTTCGCCATAGCGCTTCTTGGTGTACTTGAACCAGGTCACCTGTGCCATCACCGACAGCGCTTCCACCACAAAGATGCCGCCCATGATGGCCAGCACGATCTCCTGCCGCACGATGACGGCAATCGTACCCAGCGCGGCGCCGAGTGCGAGCGCACCGACATCGCCCATGAACACCTGCGCTGGATGGGTGTTGAACCACAGAAAGGCCAGACCAGCGCCGGCCATGGCCGAGCAGAAGATCAGCAGTTCACCCGAGCCGGGAATGTGCGGAAAGAACAGGTACTTGGAATACACCGCGCTGCCCGTGACATAGGCAAACACACCCAGTGCCGAGCCCACCATCACCACCGGCATGATGGCCAGACCATCCAGACCATCGGTCAGGTTCACCGCATTGCTGGAACCCACAATCACCAGATAGGTGAGGATGACGAAGCCGAACACACCCAGCGGGTAGCTCACTTCTTTCACGAAGGGCAGCAGCAAGCCGGCTTTGGGTGGCAGGTTCACGTCGAAGCCGGACTGAACCCAGCTGAAGAAGAGCTCCAGCACCCGCATGTTCGAGCTCTCGGAAATGCTGAACACCAGATACAGCGCCGCCACCAGACCGATCAGCGACTGCCACAGGTACTTCTCGCGCGAGCGCATGCCCTCGGGGTCTTTGTGAACCACCTTGCGCCAATCATCCGCCCAGCCGATGGCACCGAAGCCCAGCGTGACGATCAGCACAATCCACACAAAGCGGTTGGACAGATCGAACCACAGCAGCGTGGAAATGCCGATGGACAGCAGGATCAGCACACCACCCATGGTCGGTGTGCCGCTCTTGCTCAGGTGCGTCTGCATCGCGTACTCGCGGATCGGCTGGCCGATCTTCAGCGCGATCAGGCGGCGAATGACAAACGGCCCGGCAATCAGACCGATCAGCAACGCCGTCAGGGCCGCCATCACCGCGCGAAAGGTCAGGTACTGGAACACACGAAAGTACCCGAACTCGGGCGATTGGGCCTGCAGCCACTGGGCCAGACTAAGCAGCATGAAACTTCTCCTCCCGAGCCACATCAGGCCTGGCTGTCATGCCACACGCGGGCGATACCGACATCCAGAGCTGCGGGCTCATGTTTTTTCCTTGACTTGTGTGGCCGTGTCCGCCCCACCCGGATGCGCCAGGGCATCCTCGCAAGCTTGCGTGACCGACTGAACCACGCGCTCCATCTTCATGAAGCGTGAACCCTTGACGAGCACGCTGCACGTCGATGGCAACCGGGCGAGAACAGCGGCATTCAAGGCGTCCACATCGGCGAAGTGCTGACCGCCCTTGAACGATGCAGCGGCGCGCGCCGATTGCTCGCCCAGTGCGAACAGTGTTTCGACGCCTCTCGCCTGTGCGTAGCGCCCGGCTTCCTCGTGAAACTGCGGACCCTGATCGCCGACCTCGCCCATTTCACCCATCACCAGCAGGCGTGGCGCGGGCAGTGCGGCCAGCACGTCAATCGCTGCACGCATGGAGTCGGGGTTGGCGTTGTAGGTGTCGTCCACCAGCGTGAAGGCACGGCCGCGCCAGTTCATGGCGATGGCGCGGGAGCGACCCTTCACCGGCGCAAACGCCGAAAGACCTGCAGCGATCACAGGCAGCGGCGCGCCGGCAGCGAGCGCGCAGGCGGTGGCGGCCAACGCGTTTTTCACGTTGTGCTGACCGGCAATGCGCAGCGAAAAATCCACACTGCCTGCTGGTGTGACCGCATGAACCTGCCAGCCATCGCCCTGCCAAACCCC
>CALSAU010000183.1:0-5284 GCA_943372985.1 Polaromonas sp. YR568
TTCTGCGGGTCGGTCGTGGCCAGCACGAACTTGAGGTATTCAGGGGGCTCTTCAAGCGTCTTGAGCATGGCGTTGAACGCCGTGTTCGTCAGCATGTGCACCTCGTCGATCATGAAGACCTTGAAGCGCCCGACGACCGGCTTGTACACCGCCTGCTCCAGCAGCTGGGCGATCTCGTCCACGCCGCGATTGGAGGCGGCGTCCAGCTCGGTGTAGTCGACAAAGCGGCCGCTGTCGATGTCGGTACAGGCCTGGCACACGCCGCAGGGCTCGGCCGTGATGCCGCCCTGCCCGTCGGCACCGGTGCAGTTCAGCGACTTGGCCAGAATGCGCGATACCGTGGTCTTGCCCACACCTCGGGTGCCGGTGAACAGATAGGCATGGTGCAGGCGTCCGGTGGCCAGCGCATTGCCCAGCGCCTGCACCACATGCGCCTGGCCCACCATTTCAGAGAAATTCCGGGGGCGGTATTTGCGGGCGAGGACAAGATAGGACATCAGGGCATTCTAAATTGCGGGGCACCGGTACTGTTGCAGACTGCGTGTGTGAATTCCAGCATGAAATGAGCCAGCAGCGAAGCGAAACCATGCGGGAAGACCCGTACAATGGACAGCGACGGGCCTTCCCGCATGGTGAAGCGGCCAACCGGGTCAGGTGGGGAACCAAGCAGCCCTAACTGTGGAGCCAGTGCCGGGGTCGAGGCTCGTCACCTTATTTCATTTGCACTCAATGCGGCGCTGACCTACCCGGTGGGTGCCGGTGCATGGATCGCCACGGGAACCCACCTCGTTGACTCACCGCATTGCCATGAACGCCACCGACCGCCTGCCAATGTCTGCTCTTGTCGTTGAAGACGACGAGCACATTGCCCATCTGCTGAAGTTCATTCTGGAGCGCGAGCGCTTTGCGGTGCATGTGGCCAAGGATGGGCGCGAAGCACGCGAGTTCATCGAACAGCAGCCCGCGCCAGCCATCGTGCTGCTCGATGTGATGCTGCCTTTCATGGATGGATTTGGCCTGGTGAGTCTGCTGCGGGCCCAGCCGGGATGGGAATCCACCCCGGTCATCATGCTGACCGCCAAAACGCAGGAAAAGGACATCGTCCGCGCGCTGGATTCGGGCGCCAACGACTACATCGTCAAACCCTTCCAGCCGGCAGAACTGCTGGCGCGCATCAAACGCCTGTCATTGCGAAAAGCCTGATCCATGATCTTCAACGCCCCTCACCGTCTTGCCGTTGCACTGGTTCCCGTGGTGCTCGGCACTGCGGCATGGGCCCAGTCTGATGCCCAACCCATCACGCGGGTCGGACTGGAAGCGGAGTCCAGCCACCTGAGCAACGGCAGCCCCGACTGGCGCGAAACCACCTTGCGCATCACGCGCAGCATGGGCAAAAACGAGGTCCAGTCACTGGCCCTGACCCAAACCAACCGCTTCGCGCTGGACGACCACGAACTCAGCGGACTGATCGCCACCCGCCTGTCGCCGCAACTGACGGCCAGCGCAACCGCGAGCATCAGCCCCACCCACCGGGTGCTGGCCAAGAACACGTTCGAGGGCGCACTGCAGTATGAGTTTGCGCCCGCGTGGCTGATTCACGGCGGACTGGGCCGCAAGAACTACAACAGCACCCATGTGAACCACGGCACGCTGATGCTGGAGCACTACTTCTCCGACTTCAGCGCCTCGGTGGCCTGGAAGCCGGTGCGCTCATCGGGCGTGGGTTCCAGCAGCGCCGAACTGAGGCTGGCCTGGTATTACAGCGACACCGACTCCATCGGCCTGATCCACAGCACAGGCAAGGAAGTCACCACCATCACACCCGGCAATGTGGTGTTGACCGACGTGCGGTCAACGGCGCTCCAGGGGCGTCATTGGCTCAGCCGCCAGTGGGTCGTGAACTACGGCTTGTCGCACACCCGTCAGGGCAGCTTCTACAACCGACGCAGTGCCCGGCTTGGCGTTGAATACGTTTTCTGACCCCTACATCCGGTTTGCATTTCTGGCAGGGGCGGTGGCCATCGGGCTGACGCTCCTGCTGGTGGTGCTGATCATTGGCCTGCGCCTGAGAATGCGGGCCAGTGTTGACGAGGAAGCGGCTTTTGTGGCCCGCTGGCGCCCCGTCATGCTGGAAGTCATCAGCGAGGGCACACCCAAGGTTCCCAAGCGGCTGCGGCCCGGCGAACACATCTACTTTCTGAAGCTCTGGAACTACCTGCAGGAGTCCTTGCGCGGCCCGGCCAGCGAGCGGCTCAACCGGCTGGCCCGAAAAGTCGGCGGTGATGTGATGGCCCGTAAGCTGCTGAGCAAAGGCAACCGCGCCGAGCGCCTGCTGGCCACGCTGACGCTGGGGCACCTGCGCGACGAGGCCTCATGGGACGCGCTGGCCGCACAGACCAGCCAGGCCGACAGTCTGGCCTCGGTGCATGCCGCACGGGCCCTGCTCAAGATCAATCCGCTCAAGGGCACCGAGTTGCTGCTGCCGCTGATTCTTTCCCGCAAGGATTGGGACATCACGCAGATTGCGCATTTTCTGGCCGAGGCCAAGCAGGCCTTCTGGCTGGTGCTGTCCAAGCGCATCACCACCATCAGCCGCACCCGCTGGACACGCGCGCTGCAGCTGGCCGATGCGCTGAACCTGCAGATCCCGCTGGCCTCCATGCAGTACATGCTGCTCAACTGCCGCGCTCCAGACATTCTGGCCACCGCCGTGCACAGCGCCGGAGACCGTGAACTGCTGCCGGTGATCAGGCAATTCATGACGCATGGCGATGGCCGTGTGCGGGCGGAAGTCGCGGTGTTTCTGGGGCGCTTTGGCGATGAGGACGATTCGCTGCGCCTGCAGGTCATGCTGGAAGACGACGAATGGTGGGTGCGCTACCGGGCTGCACAGGCGCTGGCCGGATCGCCACTTTTCGGCGTCGACCGCCTGACCGCCCTGCGCCAGCAGACCCGCGAGCCGGCGATCACCAGCATCCTCGACCACGTGCTGGCCGAATACCAATCCGCCAACGCGGCCACGCCATGAGGACACGCCCATGACAACGTGGACCACCTGGTTTGTATTCGCCTATTTCATCCTGCTCAACGGCTGCTATCTGGCGCTCAACCTGCTGTCGATCTTTGCGCTCCAGCGCAACAAGGAAGAAAAACTGCTGGAGGCCCTGCCCCAGGTCTTCACCGGGCTGGAGCCCGGCATCAGCCTGCTGGTGCCCGCCTACAACGAGGAAGCCACCATCACCGCCTCGGTGCAGTCAATGTTCCAGTTGACCTACTCGGACTTTGAGATCATCGTCATCAACGACGGCTCCAAGGACGGCACGCTGGAAGTATTGAAGCGCGAGTTCTCGCTGCTGCCATTCCCCGAGGCGCCGCGCGAAGGGTTGACCACCAAACCGGTGCGCGGCATCTACCGCTCCCTGAAATACCCCAACCTGCGGGTGATCGATAAGGAAAACGGCGGCAAGGCCGACTCGCTGAATGCCGGCATCAATGCCGCACGCCACCCGCTGTTTTGCGGCGTTGATGCCGACTCCATCCTGGCGCGCAACAGCCTGCAACTGGTGGCCAAACCCTTCCTGAACCATCCCGACACCGTGGCCACCGGCGGCACCGTGCGGGTCGCCAACGGCTGCGAGGTGGCCGACGGCTTTCTCACCAAGGTCGGCCTGCCGACCAACCTGTGGGCGCTGTTCCAGGTGGTGGAATACTTGCGCGCCTTTTTGTTCGGGCGTCTGGGCTGGTCCAAGCTCAACGCAATGCTCATCATCTCAGGCGCGTTCGGCCTGTTCAAGACCGATGTGGTGATTGAAGCCGGTGGCTACCGAGCCAACACCATCGGCGAAGACATGGAACTGGTGGTGCGCATTCACCGCTATCTGAGGCAGCAGGGCCGCCCCTACCGCATCGAGTTTGTGCCCGAGCCGGTCTGCTGGACCGAGGCGCCCGAAGACCACAAGACCCTGAAAAACCAGCGGGTGCGCTGGCAGCGTGGATTGTCGGAAAGCCTCACCAGCAACTGGGGCCTGATGTTCAGCCGCAATGGGGGCACACCCGGCTGGCTGGCCTTCCCCTTCATGATCATGTTCGAGTGGCTGGGCCCGCTGGTCGAGCTGGGCGGCTACCTGTTCATGTTCTACGCCTATGCCTTTGACCTGGTGTCATGGCAGGCCTTTTACGTGTTCCTCTTCATGGCCATCGGGCTGGGGATTCTGCTGTCGGCCTCGGGCCTGCTGCTGGAGGAAATTTCATTCCACATCTACCCAAGCTTTCGCCACCTCGCGATGCTGTCGCTGATTGTGGTGCTGGAGAACTTCGGCTACCGCCAGCTCAACAGCTGGTGGCGCCTGCTGGGCCTGTACAAATGGGCGGCGCAGCGTGAATCCACCTGGGGTGAAATGAAGCGCAAGGGTGTGGGCAACCAGCCGAAGTAGCGGGCGCCCGGAAGCGATCAGGTCATCAGTTCCTGAATCGCTGCAGTGGTGTTGATGGCGTGCTCCGCGATCTGGGCCGACATCAGCGCCAGCGAAGCCAGCGGGTAGGTGCCACTGACGATGCCGCCCAGCGCCACTTCGGCCGCCACGGCGCCCTGCCCCAGGCCTTCAACCGCCGCATCGATGCAGTGCTCGACGCTTTGCAGACCCTCGTCACCGAACAGCGCCTCGCCTTCATAGCTGACCTGGTAGTCGTAAACACCCGCAGCGGGGTGGATGGAAAACCGCACGATCATCGCAATGCCTCCGGCTGTGCGGGCATCACTCGACCGTCGGGATCACCACCACGGTCAGCCAGTAGCCAGCCAGCTGGCTGATGGCCTTGGTGAAATTGTCAAAGTCAACCGGCTTGGTGATGTAGGAGTTGCAGCGCAGTCCATACATCTTCTTGATGTCTTCGGCCTCGTACGAGGTGGTGAGCACCACCACCGGCAGATGATGGAGGTTCGGGTCCTTGACGATTTCAGACAGCACCTCGTAGCCGTCCATCACCGGCATGTGCATGTCCAGCAGGATCAGGTCAGGCGTCGCAGCGCCGGCGTAAGGGCCTTGCTTGCGCAGGAACTGCAGGCACTTCTCGCCGTTGTCCACATGGTGCAGATGGACGCGCAAATGCGCTGCATCGAACGCCTCGCGAGTCAGGAACACATCGTCTTCGTTGTCCTCGACCAGCAGAATTTCCGCAACACGGGTTTTGGCGACAGGCTCAATCTTCATGAGAACTCTCTGGGAAGTAGTCCGGTAGTGTAAAGCTGAAGGTGACCCCTGAACCGGTGTTGGAGGCTACCCAT
>CALSAU010000184.1:0-5253 GCA_943372985.1 Polaromonas sp. YR568
TGCCTGGTGCAGACAGCCTGATCCTGCAACAGCTCGCAGCCTGCGGCCTGGTGCCAGACGAAGCGCCGGTGTACCAGTCACAGCGCGGGGCGCTTTACCAGCAGGCGCTGGATCAACTCGTGACCGATGGACTCGCCTACCCCTGCGCGTGCAGCCGGCAGGACATTGAGCGCGCACTGGAAAATCTCGGACACCCCCGGCATCGACACGGCGAACTGGTCTATCCCGGCACTTGCCGAAATGGCCTGAACGGCCGCGCAGCGCGGGCCTGGCGCTTTGCAGTGGGTCCCTCGCACGAGGTGTTGCACTGGCATGACCGGTGGCTGGGCGAGCAGGCGCAGGATGTCGCTCAGGAAGTGGGTGACTTCGTGCTCAGGCGTGCCGACGGTTACTGGGCCTACCAGTTGGCGGTGGTGGTGGACGATGCCGCGCAAGGGGTGACCGACGTGGTGCGCGGTAAGGACCTCGCCGACAACACCGCCCGGCAAATCCTGCTGCAGCGCGCGCTGGGCCTGCCCACACCGCGCTACCTGCATACGCCGCTGGTACTGGGTGCAAATGGTGAAAAGCTGTCCAAACAAAATGGTGCGGCTCCGCTGGACCTAGCGCAGCCGGTGCAGGCGCTTGCCGCTGCAGGCCGGGTGCTGGGCCTGCGCAATGGCTTGCATGCGGCAACCCCCGCCGAGTGGCTGCAGCAGGCGTTGCCGCACTGGCCTGCCACACTGAACCGCCATGTGAGACCGGCCGACTAAAATCGGTCGGTGACTGACGCCCCCAATCCACCTCCCACGAATTTCCCGCCACGCGCCATCCGCAGCTTTGTGCGGCGCACCGGCCGCACCACCGCCGGCCAGGCCAAGGCCTTTGCCGACATGGGCCCGCAGTTCCTTCTGCCTTACGAGCCAGCCCCGCTCGACATCGCCAAGGCCTTCGGGCGTACCGCGCCGACGATTCTGGAAATCGGCTTTGGCATGGGTGAGGCCACCGCGCACATCGCGGCGCTGATGCCGGAGAAAAACTTCCTCTGCTGTGAAGTGCACACGCCCGGCGTGGGCGCCCTGCTCAAGCGCATTGCCGAGCAGTCGCTGCAGAACATCCGCATCCTGCAGCACGACGCAGTGGAAGTCATGGACCACATGCTGCCCGCCGGCGACGGGGCGCTGCTCGACGGTGTGCACATTTTCTTTCCAGACCCGTGGCACAAGAAAAAACACAACAAGCGCCGCCTGATCCAGCCGCCGCTGATTGCAAAGCTGGCCGCCAGGCTCAAGCCCGGTGGCTACCTGCACTGCGCGACCGACTGGCAGCCCTATGCCGAGCAGATTCTCGAAGTGCTGAGCGCCGAGCCCCTGCTGCGCAACACGGCAGACGCGTCCCAGGGTGGCTACGCGCCCAAGCCCGACTACCGGCCGCTGACCAAATTTGAGAACCGCGGCATCAAGCTGGGCCACGGCGTGTGGGATGTGGTGTTCACCCGTGCCTGAGCCCCGGAGCAGCCGGTGAGCCGGCACAGCCTGCCCACCCGGCAGGGCGTGAGCCCCAGCTGCGTCGGGCTGCCCGCAGGCGACTGGCCAACCATCACCGATTTTCTGGTCGAGCGCTTCCCCGCGATTTCACGCGCCACCTGGCTGGCTCGCATGCAGGCGGGTTTGATTGCCGATGAGTTCGGCACCCCGGTCACCCCCGAGCGGCCCTACCGGGGCCACATGCGGGTGTACTACTACCGCGACCTGCCTGCGGAACCCCGCATCCCCTTTGAGGAAACCGTGCTCTACCAGGACGCGCATCTTGTGGTGGCGGACAAACCGCACTTTCTGCCCGTCACGCCCTCGGGCCACTACCTGCAGGAAACGCTGCTGGTGCGCCTGAAAAACAAGCTGGCCATCGACACGCTGGCGCCGATTCACCGTATCGACCGCGAAACCGCCGGACTGGTGCTGTTCAGCGTCAGCCCCGGCGAACGCAATGCCTACCAGGCGATGTTCAGAGACCATGCGGTGACCAAGCACTACGAGGCCATCGCACCTTGGCGGCAAGATTTGACATGGCCCATCACCCGTAAAAGCCGAATCGTTGAAGACGAACCGTTCTTCAGGCAGCGCGAGGTGCCGGGCCAGCCCAACAGCGAAACCCACATGGATGTGATTGAAAAACATGGCGACCTGGCCAGATACGCACTAAGTCCGGTGACTGGTAAAAAACACCAGTTGCGCGTCCATATGAACGCACTGGGCTTGCCGATTCTGAATGACCGGATGTACCCTCCTGTGGCTGATACCCCGATTGATGACTACAGCTTGCCCCTGCAGTTGCTGGCCAGGTCGATTGCGTTTCCCGACCCTGTGACAGGCCAGGCGCGGTATTTTCAAAGCCAGCGCACGCTGGCGTGACAGGCCTTGCAACTGAGGTGACGAGGGGTTCTACGGTTATTGCACATCGTTGAGAGCGCGCGTCGTCTTTCAGCGAAACTAGCGGGTAACGTTCTGTCCAAGCCCTTTCCCTCCATCCCTGCCCAGAAAGAACTCCCAACATGGCTTATTTTTCTTTTCAAAACTTCAAATCACTGCTGAGCGTCGCCGCTCTGACAGCAGCAACCGCTTTGACAAGTACCTCGTACGCGCAGACTGTTTTCCGCGTCACCACCATCCCCGAGGAAGCAGCCACAGAGCAGACCCGCAAATTTGGCCCGATTGTGAAATACCTGGAGAGCAAGCTCGGTCAAAAAGTTGAGTTTATTCCGGTATCTGACTACCCCGCTGCAGTGGAAGCGCTGGTCAACAAACAGGTCGACATGGTCTGGTTTGGCGGCTTCACGTTTGTGCAGGCAAACGTGCGTTCAGGCGGCAAAATTGTGCCGATTGCCCAGCGCGAGGAAGACACCAAGTTTCAATCGGTGTTCATCACCAAACCTGGCTCAGGTATCAAAACGCTGGCCGACCTCAAAGGCAAACAGGTCAGTTTTGGTTCGCAATCATCAACGTCTGGGCATTTGATGCCGCGCAGCTTTTTACTCGACGCCAAAATTGACCCAGACAAAGACTTCAAGCGGGTGGCTTATTCGGGCGCGCACGACGCCACCATTGCATCCGTTGTCAGCGGAAAGGTTGACGCTGCTGCGCTTGACATCACCGTTTGGAACAAGTTTGTGAGAGAAGGCAAGGTCTCGGACAAAGACGCGGTGGTGTTCTTCACCACGCCGGGTTACTTCAACTACAACTGGTCAGTGCACGCAGACATGCCAGCCGCCCAGCGCGAACGCGTTAAAAAAGCGCTGCTGGACATTGACCCTAAAACACCTGAAGGCAAAGAAATTCTGGATTTGAACCGCGCGACCAAATACATCGCAACAGTGCCCGAGAACTACCGCGGCATCGAAGCTGCTGCCCGCAGTGCCGGCTTGCTTAAATAAACAGACCCCTCAGCAGACTGATCAACAACGTGCAGGTTCTTCTGGCCGATGTATCGGCGCGCCATCCCGCAGCCAAAGGCAATGTGCCTGATGCACTGCGGCATGTCTCTTTGAAAGTGCAGTCTGGCGAGCAAGTGGCCATTATTGGTCCGTCCGGCGCAGGCAAAACCACCTTGCTGCAATTGACTGCATGCGCGTTAAAACCCACGACGGGGGCCCTCCAGCTGGGCGACGTTGACCCTTGGGGCCTACCGATCCGTGGGCTTCAAAAGTTGCGAGCCAAATTATTTTTGGCTCCGCAAGTGCCGCCATTGCCGCCGCGCCAGCGTGTGGTGACGGCAGTGCTGGCGGGACTTTTGCCGCAAATGGGTATTTGGGCGAGCCTTCGCAGCCTGTTTTATCCGAGGCATATTGAAACGGCTGATGCAGCCTTGGCAAGGTTTGATTTGGCTGACAAGCTTTTTGAGCGGGTTGACCGCCTGTCAGGCGGTGAGCGGCAACGTGTCGGGCTGGCGCGAATTTTGGCGTCGAACGCGCAGTTGCTGCTGGTTGACGAGCCACTGTCAGCGCTGGATCCAGCGCGCAGTGAGCAGGCCATCCAGGCACTGACCGATATCGCGGCCGAGCGCGGCGCAACGCTGGTGGCGACCTTGCACCATGTTGACATGGCACTGCGGTCATTTCCGCGCATTATTGGTATGCGCGATGGTCAGCTTGTTTTTGACCTTCCTGCCGCACAGGTTTCACCCCAGCACCTGCATGACCTGTACGCGCAGCACTTGCATGAGCTTGATGGCCCGCCGGTAGCATCTGATCATGTACCTGATGCACCTTCACTTCCCGCTGTGATGCACTGCCGCTGATGCAGACGGTGCCCTCGCAAAACGCCAAGCGCGACCCGGCCTGGATGGGTCGCCTGTTCTGGCTACTGGCTGGCTTGGCACTGCTGTGGCCTGCGCTTGTACTGACTGAATTCAAAGTCTGGACACTGTTTGAGGCCAGTAATTTAAAGCCGACCTTGAAATTTTTGGGTGACTTCTTTCCGCCAAAAATAGAAGGTGAATTTTTACTGCTGGTCGCCAAGGAAACCTGGCGTACGGTTGCCATTGCCACTGCCGGTATAGCTCTGGCAATGGTGCTGGCCGTACCGCTGGCGCTGCTGTCGGTGCGGGTTTTGTCGGTGTCCGCGTTGACCGGAAAGATGAACAAGCTTCCCTCGGTGTTGCGCGCACTGCTGCGCTGGGTCATGGTGTTGCTGCGCAGCGTCCCAGAATTGATTTGGGCACTGATCTTTGTGCGGGTGGTCGGCCTGGGGCCAACGGCGGGCGTGATCGCGATTGCACTGACCTACGGCGGCATGTTGGGCAAGGTCTATGCCGAAATTCTGGAAAGCGGCGATGCGCAAGTCACGCAGAGTTTGCTCCGCAACGGCGCGGGACGCCTCCAGGCGTTTTTTTACGGCCTGCTGCCACAAAACGCTGCCGAGTTGACCAGCTATTCGGTGTACCGCTGGGAGTGCGCCATCCGTTCGTCAGCCGTGCTGGGTTTTGTGGGCGCGGGTGGCTTGGGTCAGCAAATGGATGCATCAATGAAGATGTTCAATGGTTCTGAAGTCGCCACCATGCTGATTGTTTTTATGTTGCTGGTGTGGCTGGCAGACGCCACCAGCGCCTGGTTGCGTAAAACGCTGGGGTGAGCGTGCAAACATCACGCGTATCACCCCGCAAGATGCCGCCGCCGCTGTTCGCTGCGCGCTGCAAGGCATGCTGGTTTGTGTTCGGTCTGGTCTGCCTCACAGTTGCCAGCTTTTGGACGCTTGACTTGAAGTGGGCGCAGTTCTTCAG
>CALSAU010000185.1:0-5247 GCA_943372985.1 Polaromonas sp. YR568
AGATTCCGATGGGCCAGGGCGCGGGTGTTCACGGTGCCAACAGCCCGTTTGCGCCGCTGGTTCCGCGTGATGACGTGGTGCCCTGGTCGGTGCTGACCAAGGTGACGATCAAGGTGGACAAGAACCGCCTGGTGCCGGTATTCGATGCCACGCATCTGTCGCTCAACCAGAAAACACAGCGCATCCAGGGTTTCATGATGCCGCTGGAGCCCGGTGCGACACAAAAACGGTTTCTGGTCTCGTCGGTTCCGCTGACCTGCGGCTTCTGCGTGCCCGGCGGCCCCGAGGGCATGGTCGAGGTGCTGGCCAAGACGCCGGTGAAGTACAGCATGGAGCCCGTGGTCGTTGAAGGCCGGTTTCTGGTGCTCACTGACGACAAATACGGTCTTTACTACCGCATGACGGACGCGGTCAGCGTCAAATAGAGCCAGGTCCCCGCTGCATCGCAGTCAGCGATGGCCTTGTTTCCGCGCTGTCCTACATGAATTTGGTCGGCAGCGTACAGAGTGGCCTGTGTGGCACCCCTAAAGTCATTCAAACCCTGTCTCCGTGCATTTGGCACCGCGCGGCAAGGATGACTCAAAGGACGCACATGATTGAACTCAGCTCGACAAGCACGACTTCTGGCGACATCGCCCGGGGGTGGTCGGTTCATGTCGGCCGTGCGTCGACGGGTGGCTCTGGCGCGCCATCGCGCAGTCCGTGGCCCTTTCCGGTAATGGATGTGGAGCCGCCGCAGGACGGGCGTTCAGATGAGCAGCGCGCTGAAAGCAGCAGTTTTGTCACTTGAAGGTTTGAGCCTTCTCCAGTTCATTGCGGAGGGCGATCCGTTGAAATCGCCGGGCATTTCGACGACGTTCCGATACACAAATTGTTCACGGGAAGCTCCACCATGCTGAAGTATTCAGGGATCTATCTGGCAATTCTGGTCACCATGGTGGTGATTGACATGATCTGGCTGCGCGTGATCGCCGTGTCGTGGTACGAGGAGGGCATGGGGCCGCTGCTGACCGATTCCCCCAATCTGGTCGCAGCCGCGCTGTTTTACCTGCTGTACCCGCTGGGCTTGATGATTTTTGCCGTGCTGCCCGCGTCGGGCGATGCCCCGGTGCTCAAGGCGGTTGGCATGGGCGCACTGTTCGGATTTTTCGCCTACGCGACTTACGACCTCACCAACCTCGCAGTGATCAGGAACTGGCCGGTGGGCCTGACCGTGCTGGACATGGCGTGGGGAACCTTCATCAGCGGTGTCGCGACGGCTGCTGGCAAGGTGAGCATGGACTATTTTCAGCGCTCGTAGGGCAGATGTGAAAAAGCCACCTCAAAAGATGGCTCTTACGGGTCAGTTAACGATTGCCGACTTTTTGGTCGTCACTAACATCGCTGCGCGATATGAGTGACGCCCGCGTACCGATACCGCGCGCGGCGCGGCGGCCTTACAGGCCGGCTGCAGCCCGCAGGGCAGCAGCTTTATCGGTACGCTCCCAGGTAAATTCAGGCTCATCACGCCCGAAGTGACCGTAGGCCGCCGTCTTCTCGTAGATCGGACGCAGCAGATCCAGCATCTGGATGATGCCTTTGGGACGCAGGTCGAAATGTTCGTTGACCAGTGCCGAGAGTTTCTCGTCGGACATCACGCCCGTGCCTTCGGTGTACACGGTGACGTTCATCGGGCGTGCCACGCCAATGGCGTACGCCACCTGGATCTGGCACTGGCGGGCCAGGCCTGCGGCCACAATGTTCTTGGCTACGTAGCGCGCAGCGTAAGCGGCTGAGCGGTCGACCTTGGAAGGGTCCTTGCCGCTGAAGGCGCCACCACCGTGCGGGCAGGCGCCGCCGTAGGTGTCGACGATGATCTTGCGGCCGGTCAGGCCGCAGTCGCCCTGTGGGCCACCGATGACAAAGCGGCCGGTCGGGTTGATCAGATACTTGGTGTCCTTCAGCCACTCCTTGGGCAGCACCGGCTTGATGATCTCTTCGATGATGGCTTCGTTGAACGAGGCCTTCATCTTGTGCGGCGTTTCGCTCTGGTCGGGGCTGTGCTGGGTGGACAGCACCACGGTGTCGATGCTGTGCGGCTTGCCGTCCACGTAGCGCATCGTCACCTGGCTCTTGGCGTCCGGGCGCAGGAAGGGCAGACGCCCGTCCTTGCGCAACTGGGCCTGACGCTCCACCAGGCGGTGGGCGTAGTAAATCGGCGCCGGCATCAGCTCGGGCGTCTCGTCGCAGGCGTAGCCGAACATCAGGCCCTGGTCGCCGGCGCCGGTGTTCAGATGATCGTCGGACGCGTGGTCCACACCCTGGGCAATGTCGTTGGACTGCTTGTCGTAGCAGACCATGACCGCGCAGCCCTTGTAGTCGATGCCGTACTCGGTGTTGTCGTAGCCGATGCGCTTGATGGTGTCGCGGGCGACCTGGATGTAGTCCACATGCGCGTTGGTGGTGATCTCTCCTGCCAGCACCACCAGACCGGTGTTGGTCAGGGTTTCAGCGGCCACGCGGCTGCGCGGGTCCTGCTTGAAAATCGCATCAAGGATAGCATCGGAAATCTGGTCAGCCACCTTGTCGGGGTGGCCTTCGGAAACAGACTCGGACGTGAAAAGAAAATCGTTCGCCATTGCGTACACTCCATCAGGTTAGTCGGCGCGTTGCCGGCTTGGGGTGCCTCGGCGAACGCTTTAGCAGTTTGGTTTAATGTCGCCCTGCAAGTTGTTCAATAACTCGGCGACAGGCCACATTATATAAGTGTGCGGTCCGGGGTTCATCCGCTGTGGCGAATCCGCCTTCCACTTTTTCATGGTTTTCTTATTCCATTTCTTTTCCCATTGGCCGCTGGCTGCGCTGCATGCGCTGGGCGGCGTCATGGGCTGGCTGGTGTGGGCGGCCAGTCCGCGTTACCGGGCGCAGTTCCGGGCCAACGTGGCGCAGGCGGGTTTGTCTTTTGACCAGGCCCGGCCAGCCATTGCCGAGGCGGGTCGTTTCATTGCCGAGCTGCCCAAGCTGTGGATGCGGCCGGCCAATGAGTCGTGCCTGGGCAATGTGCAGGTGTCCGGTCAGGTCCATGCGGATTCGGCCTTTGCCCAAGGCCGTGGCGTGATTTTTTTCGGCCCGCATTGCGGCAGCTTTGAGACCGGTCCCCATGCCCTGGCCGAACTGTATGGCCCCATCACGGCCATTTACCGGCCCGCCCGCAAGCCGTGGCTGGCGCGGCTGGAGCAGATGGCGCGCAACCGGGCCCGGCTCACCGTGGTGCCTGCCAGTCTGAGCGGTATCCGCCTGATGCACAGAGCCCTGAAGTCCAATGAAGCGGTGGCCCTGCTCACCGACCAGGTGCCGCCCGAGGGCCTGGGTGTGTGGGCGCCGTTTTTTGGCCGTCCGGCCTACACCATGACGCTGGCGGCACGGCTGGCCCTGCAGTCCGGTGCCGTGATGTTGCCCGTCAGCTGCGAGCGCTTGTCCGGAGGTCGCGGCTACCGGCTGGAGATCCGGCCACCGGTCAAGATGCCGGAAGGCGCGAAGGATGTCAGTCTGCTCACGATGGTGACGCGCATCAACGAGGCGATCGAGGCCATCGTGCTGAGCCAGCCGGGCCAGTACCTGTGGGGCTATGCACGCTATAAGACGCCCCGCAAGGAAGCGGCCCCTAAAGATGTGCGCCATGAGGAATCCGCGTGACATCGGTTCGGCAGCTCCTTCATCGCGCAGTGACCCGCACCGGCATCGCCGGTATGCGTGTGCTGGCCATGCTGCCCTTGCCGTGGACACGTGCACTGGGCGCTTTGCTGGGCTGGGCCTTATATGTCCTTGTGGGTTCGCGCCGGCGGGTGGTCACCACCAATTTGCAGCTCTGCTTCCCGGCCCTGTCGCCATCGGAGCGGCGGGTACTGGTCAAACAGACTTTTGTCTACTTTGCGCAGGCCTGGCTGGACCGCGCCTGGTTGTGGCATGCGCCGGCTGATCGGGTCGCCCGGCAGGTGCGGCTCAAGGGGGCTGTTCATGAACTCGCCGGGCACGCCCCGACTGTGATTTTTCTGCCGCATTTTTATGGGCTCGATGCGGCGTGGGTGGCGGTGGCCATGAACAGCCCGCGGCCATCAACCACCATCTACACCAACCAGTCCAACCAGCTGGTGGACCGCTGGATTCTTCGCGGTCGCCAGCGCTTCGGCAACCTGCGCCTGTTCGGGCGCATCGATGGCGTCAAGCCCATCGTGACGGCGTTGCGGGACGGCCAGCCGCTGTACCTGCTGCCCGACATGGATTTCGGACCGGATGATTCACTGTTTGTGCCCTTCTACGGGGTGCCTGCGGCCACCGTCCCATCGCTGTCCCGCTTTGCGCGACTGGGCCGTGCCAAGGTGGTGCCTTTGCTGCCGCGGATGACGGCAGACGGCTATGAGGTTGAGGTGCGACCAGCGCTGGAGAATTTCCCCACCGACGACGCCACGGCAGACGCCGCACGGATGAACGCCTGCCTTGAGGAGTACATCGACACCATGCCGTCGCAGTACTACTGGGTGCACAAGCGCTTCAAGACGCGCCCTGAAGGTGAGCCCTCGCTTTATTGAGCTTTACCGGACGGGTTATGCCAGTCAGCGGCTGGCTTCCCGGGTCAGAAAATCCTGAAGATAAGCAGCCACCTGCTCGGGCTGCTCATGCACGATCCAGTGGGTGGCGTCGTCCACCTGGTGCAGGGTCATATCGGGCACGTACTCTCCCAATCCCTCCAGCAGCGACGGCAGCAGGGCGTGGTCTTTCATGCCCCAGATCACCAGCGTCGGCACGCGTATGTCGAGCATCTCGCGCGGGATGTGGACGGCTGCTGCCCCCGGGTCGCCGGGCCGTGGCGGGCGCACGGGTGAAGCCCGGTAGTAATTCAGCGCGCCGTGCAAGCCCTGTTGCCACACGGCGCGGTACTTCGACTGCACCGGCCCGGTCAGCCAGCGATGCGGTCCGTCAGTGGCGCCCATGTTGTTGAACAGCGCCCACAGGCGTCTGAAATCATCCTCGGCGAGCCGGTCTTCGGCGTCCGGGCGGATCAGGAAATTCATGTAGGCGCTGGCGGCCTGCTGCTCGGCCGAATGTGTCAGTTCACGAACAAAAGTACCCGGGTGGGGCGAGTTGATGATGGCCAGCCGCCGCATCAGCGCCGGTTGTGCCGCCGCCAGGTTCCAGGCGACCGCGCCGCCCCAGTCGTGGGCCACCAGACAAGCCAGTGGCTGGTCGTTGCACTCAATGGCGATCAGC
>CALSAU010000186.1:0-5247 GCA_943372985.1 Polaromonas sp. YR568
CTGCAGCCGGGGTTTGCGCCCACGACGGCGCCAGCCCTGTCAGTACGAACACGGTCAGAACGATCAGGCGAGCCAGCCACCTGCGGTCGCGCCACACACCCGGACCTCGGTACGCCTTCATCTTTCAGCAGGCACATAAACCATGGTGCCGTCTTTCATGCGGTAGGCGGTACCAGCCTTTTCACCCTCACCCTCGCCCGAGGCGCCACTGGCCTTGAAGCGGGTGACCTTGGCACCTTCCTTGGTAATGATCTCCATGTCGGGCTGGCCCGAGTTGCGGATGATGGTCAGCTTGTCGTCTGCAAACGGGTTCATCGGGTTGTTGATCACCGCAATCAGCAACATGCCAATGACCACCAGGAACACATCAATCAGGTTAATGGTGGACAGCACCGGGTCGTCATCGTCTTCATCCAGAATGCGCAGGCGTGGCCGGGTGACGCCTTGTGATGCCGGGTTGGAAGGCGAATTCATGCGGCATTCCCCTCCAGCACAGCCAGCATTTCCGCCAGCAGCCAGCGCCGACGCACGCTGTACACCACAAAGGTGATCGAGGCGGCGACCAGCGCCACAATGACAGCCGCAAATGCCGGCGCCAGGCTCTGCGCAACGCCCTGCGACTGCCCGGACGCCACCGCCACCAGCGCCGGACCCATGGGAATCATGGTGGCCACCAGTCCCAACATGGGTGCGACGCGGCTGCACAGCCGCAGGCCTTCGAGTTCCTTGAGCACGGCAAGCTCCAGCATTTCCGGCGAGCCGCTGCCGACGCGGCCCAGCACCAGCACGTGGCCCGGTTGTCTGCGACGGCGCGCCCACTCGACGGCAAAGGCGCCCAGGCTCATCAGCGAATAAGCGAATGCAGCAAGCACCAGCGCGTTCACCGGCCATAGGAAAGTCTGGGCAAGCTGGAACAGGGTGTTTTCAAATAGCATGGAAACTCTCTTTCGGTTGGCTATTCAATCGGATGGAGCGGGGGCGGGTTTTCACCCGCAATCGAGGAACTGGATGGGGATTGCCCCCAGTGGTCTTCAAACACCATGTCAGCCAGCGCTGCGCGACGCGCCCACTTTTCAGCCTGCAACATCGGCTGCTCGTAAAACGCTTCGACAGGGCCGAGGCACAACACGGCAATCGGTTGGCTGCCCTCGGGCATCTGCAACAGTGCGGCAAGCTGCAAGGGATCAAAAATCGACACCCAGCCCATGCCCAGGCCTTCGGCGCGTGCGGCCAGCCAGAGGTTCTGGATCGCGCAGGCGGCCGAGGCCAAGTCCATCTCGGGCAAGGTGCGCCGGCCAAACACATGCTGCTCGCGCCCGGGTGGCAGCGCCACCACCAGCACCTCGGCAGCGTCCAGCACGCCCTGCACCTTGAGCTTCATGAACTCGTCTTCCCGCTCGCCCAGCGCCTGCGCGGTCAGCACCCGCTCGTGCTCGACGAGCGCGTGAATGCCCTCGCGCAGCGAACGATCACGCACCCGGATGAAACGCCAGGGCTGCATGAAACCGACGCTGGGCGCATGGTGCGCCGCACCGAGCAGGCGCTGCAACACCGCATCCGGCACCACGCCGCCGCTGAAGTGGCGCATGTCGCGCCGCTCGTGGATGACGCGGTACACCGCCTCCCGTTCGGCAGTGCTGAAAGCTTGGGATGCGGCGGTGCTCATCTGCACGCCTAGTCTTCGATGCCGCGCTGAGCCGGGATGCCAGCGTTGAAGGCATGCTTGACCTTGGTCATTTCAGTCACCGTGTCGGCCAGCTCAATGATCTCGGGCGGGCAGCGGCGGCCGGTGATGACCACATGGACATCCTTCGGACGGTCACGCAGCGTCTGCAGCACGTCGTCCAGCGGCAGCCAGCCGTAAATGAGGGGGTAAGTCAGCTCGTCGAGCACCACCATGAAATGCTCGCCACTGAGGATGGCCGCGCTGGCTTTCTGCCAGCCATCGCGCGCGAGCTGGGCCGAGTGCTCCAGGTCCTGGCTTTTCCAGCTGAAGCCGTCGCCCAGTCCTTCCACCGACAGGCCGATCTGCTCGAACATGCGGTGCTCACCAAAGCGGGCGGTGGGCACCTTCATGAACTGGAAAATTTTCACCGTCTTGCCATGCACATGGTGGCGGCCGTGGGCCCGCAGCGCGAGGCCAAACGCGGCCGTGCTCTTGCCCTTGCCATCGCCGGTGTGAACGATCACCAGACCGCGGCGCTCGCCTTCCGGCTTCTCATAGGGTTTGACTGAAGGGGGTGTTTCAACTTGCATGGTGCGGACTTTAGTGATTCAGCAATCGGGTGATTCAAGGTTCAAATCCGGGGCAGAGCCACCCATTGGCCAGCCAGCGGGTGCACGGCGATGCGGTGGTCAAACACCTGCTCCAGCGCGCGGTGCGTAGCCGCGTCGATGCAGGCGCCCTGGTGGGCGATACGCCCCTCGGCCATCACCACCAGTTCATCGGCCTGCAGCGCGAGGGAAATTTCATGCAGCACGCTGATGACCGTTTTGCCACTGGCCACCAGCTCGCGCGCGAGCAACAGCCAGTCGGCCTGATGCGGTGGGTCGAGATTGGCCAGCGGTTCGTCCATCAGCAGCACGTCGGCCTCGACCGCGAGCGCGCGGGCCAGCAGCACCCGCTGGCGCTCGCCACCCGAGAGCTGACCCAGCGCCCTGCACCGCCAATCCCACGCATGGGTGGCACGCAAGGCGCGCTCCACGGCTGCATGGTCGGCTGCGCTGGGCGGTGCCAGCCAGGGCTGGTGCGGCAAGCGGCCCAGCATGGCGACGTCGTAAGCCATCAGGTCATCGGCCGAGCTTTCGTTCTGGCCCAGCCACGACAGCAGGCGGGCACGCTGGCGGGCTGCTGGTGCACCCGGGTTGTGGCCGAGCAGACTGACCTCGCCCTGGTAAGGCATCAGCCCTGCCAGCACCTTGAGCAAGGTCGATTTGCCCGCGCCGTTGGGGCCGACCACACTGGTCCAACGCCCGGCTGGCAGGGTCAGTGAAATGTCGTGCAGCACCTCGGCATGACCCAGCGTGGCACGGATGGACCGGGCCTGAAGCGCAGGACCTGCCGGGGCCGAGCGAAGGTCGCCGCTCACAGCATCGCCCCCCGCGTTGCAGCGGGGCCGGTGCCGCGGTGCATCAGCCACAGCAGGTAGCCGCCACCGAGCACTGCGGTGAGCACACCCACTGGCAATTCCTGCGGCGCCACCAGCCAGCGCGCCAGCACATCGGCAGCGGTGAGCAATACCGCGCCCATCAGGCTGGAAAGCAAAATCAGGCGGCCATGCGTGGCCTTCACCACCGAGCGCACCAAGTGCGGCGCGGCCAGCCCGACAAAGGCAATCAGGCCGGTCTGCGCTACCGCGGTGCCTGTGGCCAGCGCCAGCACGGCGACCAGCGCGGCACGCATTTGCGGCAGCTTCAGGCCCAGGCTTTGCGCGGTGGATTCGCCCAGCGCCAGCCCGTCGAGCACATGGCTCATCATCCACGCCGCCGTGAGACACAGGCCGAAGATACCAGCCATCACAGCGCATGACGAGAAGCCCACAAACGCGGTGCTGCCCAGCATGAAGGACTGCATCGATTGCATGATTTCTGGCGTGAGCAGCAGCACCAGCGAGCTGAGCGCGCCCAGCACCACGCCCACAATCACACCCGCCAGCAGCAGCCGCAGCGTGTGCTGCACGCCCTTGGCCAGCAGCAGCGTGAGCAGCACTGCCAGCACCGCGCCCACAAACGCGGCGCCCGTGATACCGAGGCGCGCCACCCACTGCGTGGCCATGGGCGACACACCGAACAGCGCCATCGCCAGCGCCACGCCCAGCGACGCACCGGATGCACTGCCCAGCAAATACGGATCAGCCAATGGGTTGCGAAAGAGGCCCTGCGCCACAGCACCCGCCAGCCCCAGCAGCGCACCGGCCAGCCAGGCGCCCACGGTGCGCGGCAGGCGAATCTCACACACGATCTGCAGCGCCTGCGGGTCGCTGTGCATGTTCAGCACGCTGTCAAAACCGGTGCTGCCCACACTCACGCCCAGCAACAACAAGCCTGCGGTGGCCAGCAACAGCCCGGTGGCCAACCAGCCCGCCTTGCGCGGCTGCGGTTCAGCGGCCTTACCTGCTCTGTGGTGGCTCACGTTGCTCATCGCGCTTTGCCTGCCCCACCCGGTGTGGCGTACTTTTCAAGGCAGGCGGCCATCAGGCGCGCAGCCTCGGCCATGCGCGGGCCGGGGCGAACCACCACATCGGAATCGCCCACACCGAACACGCAGATGCGCTGCTCCTTCACCGCCTTGATGCTGCCCCAGCCCGGATACGGCACCATGGCCTGCATGCTGCGGTTGCCGATCAGGATCACATCGGGATTGGCTCGCACCACAAATTCAGGATTCAACCGTGGGAAGGGCCCGAGCGATGCAGGCACCACGTTCTTCACGCCCAGCCGCGTCAGCGTCTCGCCGATGAAGGACGACTCACTGGCACCATACGGCCCACGGCTGACCTCGAAGTACACCCGCAGCGCGCGCGCCTGGGGCGACAGCGACTGCGCCGCCGCCGATACGCTGGTGTCGATCAGGCGCCACAGGCGCGCAGCGCCCATCTCGTCGGGAATCTCCAGCAAGGCACCAATCTTGCCGAGCACGCGGCGCACATCGGCATGGCTTTTCGGCTCCAGCGCCACGACCTTGATGCCCAGCGACTCCAGCCGTGCGCTGGCACGCGACGAGGTGGCGAGCAACACCACATCGGGTTTGAGCGCCACAATGCCTTCAATGTTCGGGTCCAGCCCGCCGCCCATCACCGGCAGGCTGCGCACTGAAGCCGGGTGGTTGGAATACCGGTCCACGCCCACCAGCCGGTGGCATTGCTCCATCGCACAGACGCTCTCGGTCAGCGAGGGCAGCAGGCTCACGATGCGCTGCGGCGCCTGTGCGAACTGCACCGTCACCCCACGGTCGTCAGTGAGTTGCAGCGCGTGTACCGGCAACGCGGCCGCCAGTGCAAAACAGGTAATTGCGAACCAGGCCATGGCGAACCAGCGTTTCACGGCGTCCCTTTCAGAAACAGAGGAAGCCCGGCCACCATCAGCGTGACGCGCTCGCAGCCCGCTGCCACCTGCTGATTCAGCCGACCCAGCGCATCAACGAAGGCGCGCGTCTCGCGACCCAGCGGAATCACACCAAGACCGATCTCGTTGCCGACCAGCACGACGGGGCCGGGCGCTTCGCGGATGGCCCGCAGCAAGGCGTCA
>CALSAU010000187.1:0-5243 GCA_943372985.1 Polaromonas sp. YR568
CGCACCACCCGCTGCACGCCCGGCGTGGAGCGGACCAGTGCCGTGGCGCGATCCGCCTCGCGCTGGGTCACGCGCCCCATCAGGTAAGTGGTGCCGCGCTCGGTAACGACCTTGAAGGCGTTCGAGAACAGGTCCCTCGCGTCCAGCAGGTTCGCCTTGACGCGTCCGGTGACCAGCGCGTCGGAAGAGCGCTGCGCCAGCGTGGAATTACCGCTGATGGCCAGCTCGTTCACCACGCCAGTGACGTTCTCCACACGGGTCACGATCTGCTCGACCAGTTGCTTGTCCTGTTCATTGGGCACCTCGCCGGTCAGCAGGACCTGGCGGTTGTAGCTGGCCACATTCACATGCACGCGGTCACCCACGTTGGTGCGGATGCGGCTGGCAGCACGCAGCTCGATGCCTTCGTCCTCGAGCTGGGCACCCGAGGTGCGGCGGTCCGTCGCCACCAGGGCGCCACCGGCGACACCGCCGGCAAGGATCGGGAAACAGCCCGTCAGGACAACGGACAGTGTGGCGGCGGTCAGGGCCGTCAGGGCCAGACGCCGGATCGCGATACGTTTCATGCTGAAGACTCCTGATCACCAAGTAACTGGGTGTCCACACCATCGCAAATGCAATGCAGGACAAGAAGATGCACTTCCTGGATACGGGCAGTGCGCTCATGCGGCACGCAGATGTGCACATCGGTCTCGCGCAGCGCCTGGGTCATCTTGCCGCCACCCCGGCCGGTCAGCGCCACCACCGTCATCTCGCGCTCATGCGCCGCCTCGACGGCCGCCAGCACATTCGCCGAGTTGCCGCTGGTGCTGATGGCCAGCAGCACGTCGCCGGCGCCGCCGAGCGCACGCACCTGCTTGGAGAAGATCACGCTGAAGTCGTAGTCGTTGCCAATCGCGGTGAGGATGGAGCTGTCGGTCGTCAGCGCAATTGCGCCCAGTTCAGGCCGCTCCCGCTCATAGCGGCCGACAAACTCGGCTGCGAAATGCTGGGCGTCTGCCGCCGAGCCCCCGTTGCCACAGGCCAGGACCTTGCCGCCGCTGGTCACACTGGCGAGGATGGCTTGGACCGCCGCCGCAATCGGCTTGGACAAGACCTGAGCCGCCTGGTACTTCAGGTCGGCGCTGTCGATGAAGTGCTGTTCAATGCGTTGTTCGAGCATGTGGCAATGATAGCGGGTCGTGCCACGCGCCATCGCCTGCAGCCAGGCCCCTTGCACTCTGTCACCCCGTACGCAGCGATACGCGGATTTGCGACGATTTGTAAGCCATGGCCGTGCGCCACCGCACGCTGCTGCGGTCGCTCGCTAAGGCTGACCTGGCAGTGTGGCCAGCAAATCCCCGATGATGTCGCGCGCGTAGCGGCTGGCCACATGCTCGACAAAATGCGCGAAATCCACGTGCGCAGTGTCATCGGCCCGGTCGGAGATGGTACGCATGGCTGCGAAAGGAATGCCGTAGTCCACACACACCTGTGCCACGGCGGCGCACTCCATCTCGACGGCCAGCACCGCATGCCCTGCAGCGGTGAGCACACCGTGCAACGCACTGGACTCGTCTCCGCCAGAGACAAAGCGGTCGCCGCTGGCAATCAGGCCCCGGTGCACCCGGGCACCGGCAAACTCGTCGCCATGCCCACGCCGTGCGAGCACCCGGTTGGCGGCAGCCCACATGAGCTCGCCCAGTGCCTCATCAGCGTCGAAACGGGCTTTGCCGTAAAAGGGCACTTCGAATCGAGGAAAAAGGGGCGAGACATCGAGGTCGTGTTGCACGAAATCGGTGGCAACCACCACATCCCCCACATTCACCGCCGGGCCCAGACCGCCGGCCACACCGGTGAACACGATGCGGCCGACACCGAAACGCTCGATCAGTGCGCTGGCCGTGGTGGCTGCGGCCACCTTGCCGATTCGCGACAAGGCCAGCACCACCGGGTGCCCATGCAGCTGACCGAGCCAGAACTCCCGACCGGCGTGCGTCACACGGCTGGGAGCCTGAAGCACATCCACCAGACCGCGCTGCTCCTGCGGCAGGGCGCTAAGGATGGCGGTCGGTGCAACGTTGGAGCCGGCAGATGAGGGCATGAAAGACATGAAGGGATTTTGCCGGTAAACAGAGGGAGACGGCAGAATACAGAACGCACTGACGGCACATGTGACACTGCGCTCGTCTGCGCTGACAGGGCAGAGACACGGACGAAAAAAAGGGCGACTTGCGCCGCCCGGAAAAATCACGTGCCGACGTGCGGCTTATTTCTTGTCGCGCAGCTCGCGGCGGAGAATCTTGCCCACTGGCGTCTTGGGCAGATCGGTGCGGAACTCCACCACCTTGGGCTGCTTATAGCCGGTGAGATTGGTTTTGCAGAACTCGCGCACCTGCGCTTCAGTGAGGTCGGGGTTCTTCTTGACGATAACGAGCTTGACGGCTTCGCCGGACTTGTCGTCCGCCACGCCAACGCAGGCGCATTCCATCACGCCGTCGAGCTTGGCCACCACATCTTCGATCTCGTTCGGGTAGACGTTGAAGCCGCTGACCAGAATCATGTCTTTCTTGCGGTCGACGATCTTGAAGAAGCCCTGGTCGTCGAGGATGCCGATGTCGCCGGACTTGAAGTAGCCGTCGGGCGTCATGACCTTGGCGGTCTCATCGGGCCGCTGCCAGTAGCCGGCCATGACCTGCGGGCCCTTGATGGCGATCTCGCCCGGCTGGCCCTGAGGCACTTCGTTGCCGTCGTCGTCCAGCAACTTGAACCAGGTGCCCGGAATCGGCACCCCGATGGTGCCGGTGAAGGCCTTGCTGATGGTCGGGTTGCAGCTGGCCGACGGAGAAGTTTCCGACAGGCCGTAGCCTTCGCAGACCGGGCAACCGGTTTTCTCCAGCCACAGCTTGGCCACCGCGCCCTGCACGGCCATGCCGCCGCCGAGCGACACCTTCAGGTGCGACCAGTCCACGGTATTGAAGTCGGGGTGGTTGGCCAGGCCGTTGAACAGGGTGTTCACGGCAGGGAAGCTGTGGATGCGGTGCTTGGACAGCTCCTTGAGCACCGCCGGCAGATCGCGCGGATTGGGAATCAGGATGTTCTTGGCACCGGTGCGCATGCCCAGCATCATGTTCACCGTGAAGGCGAAGATGTGATACAGCGGCAAGGCACACACATAGGTGGGCTGCTCGCCCGCCGGCATGGTAGCCATGGCCGGGCTGTTCCAGGCTTCGGACTGCAGCAGGTTGGCGATGATGTTCCGGTGCAGCAGCACTGCGCCCTTCGATACCCCGGTGGTGCCACCGGTGTACTGCAGCACGGCCACGTCGTCGGGTTTGATGTCGGGGCGCTTGAGCGTGACGCGGGTACCACGGGCCACCGCGTCATTGAAGCGCACGGCCGTCGGCAGGTTGAACGCAGGCACCATCTTCTTGACGTTACGTACCACGTAGTTCACCAGCGCGCCCTTGAGCATGCCCAGCTGGTCGCCCATGGCGGCCAACACCACATGCTTGACTGGCGTGTTCGCGATGCACTGCTCCAGCGTGTTGGCGAAATTCTCGATGATGATGATGGCCTTGGAGCCCGAGTCCTTGAGCTGGTGCTCCAGTTCGCGCGGCGTGTACAGCGGATTGACGTTGACCACCACATAACCGGCGCGCAGGATGGCGGCGACCGCCACCGGATACTGCGGCACGTTGGGCATCATGATGGCGATGCGGTCGCCCTTGGAGAGACCCAGCGTCTGCAGGTAGCCACCCAAGGCAACCGACAGGCTGTCGGTCTGGGCAAAGGTGACTTCCTTGCCCATGAAGCTGTAGGCCACGCGGCTGCCGAACTTCTGGAAGCTTTCCTCCATCAGCGCCACCAGCGACGCGTACTGCGACGGGTCGATGTCAGCCGGGACGCCCGGAGGATAGGCCTTGAGCCAGGGGCGCTCGAGGAGGGCCGCGTTCATCGGTGCATTCATGTTGTCTCTCCTTGACTGTTTTCTTACTGCCACGAATTCTCACGGCGCGCCGTCTGCATGGCTATTGTGTTTTCCCTAGGGAACCCGGGAAATCAGAAGGGACACCTCCCTAATTTCGACGACGCTGTCGCCCTCTCCTGTCGCCCCCTCATCAGGCGCGTGCAATCCAGCGCTGCCGGGCGGCCAGCTTTTCAACGTCCTGCCAGCATGCGCACTGCGTGGCCACGCGAGGCCAGATGCGCAGCAACAACTCGCACTCGGCCAGTGTGTCGGCGGCGGCCTGATGCCGATTGGCGCAGACGATGCCAAAGTGGGCCAGCCACTCGTCCAGCGCACGTGCCCTGACTGTCTCGTGGGTGACTGCACACAGCTGCTCGATATCAAGCCAGCGGTTGGGCAGGGCAGCGCCCAGGTGCGCCAGCGCATGACGGCCAATCATGGCCTGGTCGAAAGGCGCGTGAAAAGCCAGCAGCGGCGAATTGCCGACGAATTCTGCAAACGCGCGCAACCCGTCGGGCATGGGTTCCCCTTCGCGCTGGCGCTGCAGGCCAATGCCGTGCAGCAGGATGTTGCCCTTGTCAGAGACCACATCCGACTGGCGGAGCACCACCTCAAAGCTGTCGCCAAGGCTGACGCTCACGCGCCGCGCCGCCCAATCCACCTGAACGGCAATGGCAGCAATCGCCAGCAACTGGTCGCGCTGCGGGTCCAGTCCGCTGGTTTCGACATCCAGCACCACCCAGCGCGCTTCGTTCACTGCCGCCCGGGCACCCCACCAGCCGCGCAGCCGGTCGCCCCAGTTCATCGTGCGTAGTCCATTTGCAGGCGCTGCTGCAGTGAACGGGCCACACGAAACGATTCGCGCAGGATGCGCCGGTCGATGTCGTTCAGGCGCGCCACTTCGATGTGATTGGGCTGTTGCGGCGAGGCCGTACCTTCGAGCTGGATGCGCAGCCGCAAGGTCTGCAGAAACTCAAAACCGCTGACCCAGGCCTCGTACTCCGGCGGGGCCAGTCCAAGCAGCGCGCCAATTGCCTCCAGCCGCTCGCGGGTATTGGTGACAGTGACGCCGTGGCTCAGTGAATAAATGCGCGCCACATCGACAAAAATCGCTGCACCCTGCAGCTTGAGGTCAATCAGCCCCGCATCGTCCACCGCGATGCTGCCGGTCCAGTTCAGTGGCACGCTGTGGGTCAGGGCATTGAGCGTCAGTTGCTTGATGAAGCGCGGTGCGCGGCGCGCAGCGTCGGTGACCTCGCGGCGCAGGGCCGCCGCCAGGCCCGCATCGCCAGAC
>CALSAU010000188.1:0-5229 GCA_943372985.1 Polaromonas sp. YR568
CCGGGAAACTCCGTACAGGCAAGCACGGCGTAGTTGGTGCTGACCCAGCCACCCAGCGCCACCTGCACCCACAGCAGGGCGAACGCGAAGAGCAACAGCCACCGCGTGCGCGGACCGATCACGCCGCCCACCAGCTGCCCGGCGATTCGCGCATAACGCACCGACTGCGCCCGCAGCAAGGCCAGCAGCACCAGCCCGCCGAGCAGATGCATCGTCACGATGGCGGGAAACAGCTTCATCGTCACCGTCAACGCGCCAAACGCGCCCTGCACGCAAACCCAGACCAGCGTCGCCGTGGGTAGCCACGGCTGCACCTGATCGCTGGCTTGTCCGGTTCGTTGCGTGGCCCGGCTGCGGCGGTACTCCAGCCAGCTGAGCACAGCCAGCGTGAGAATCAGCACACCCACGCCGGTCGCCATGTAGCGGTGGATCATCTCAATCCACGCTTTCGAATGCGTGACAGGGCCGGTCGGCATGGCACTCTGCGCGGCATCGATTTCCTCCCGGGCACCCACCGGGCTGGCACTGCCGTAGCAGCCCGGCCAGTCCGGGCAACCAAGGCCGGAATCCGTCAGCCGCGTGAAGGCACCAAACAGCACCAGATCAAAGGTGATGAACAGCGTGACCAGCGTCAGCACACGCAGCCGCTGCCGTAAAGACGCATTCGGGCTTCGCACCCATACCCACGCAAGAGGCCCCAGTGCAATCACCACACCCATGAGCATCAGGCGCAAGGCAGGGCTCAGGTCGTAAAGGTCTTGCGAGCTCATGTTGAGAACCAACTGCTCATGGCATAGCTGGCCGGAATTTCAGACCAGCATGAGCCGCGGGACTGGCTCCGCCAGACCGCAGGCGGAGCGGCCCCCGAGGGGCTGACGACCGCGGCTCCAAACCTGCCTGCGCAGGTTTGGACGGGAGGAAGAGCCAACGCCTCTGGCGTGGGCACGTACAGGGAGCTACACGAAGGGAGCGACCGTGGGGGCTCCATCAACGACCTTCCTTGTCCCAGCTGTTCGACGCGCGCAGCAGTCGCTCCAGATCACGCTTGGCCTTGGCCGCAGAGGGCGCATCCATGTTGGCCGGGAAGCGCATCATCCAGTTGCCGATCGGATCGACCACATACAGATGGTCTTCAAGGCGCTGGCCTGCCGCAGGCTCCAGCCATTTCGCCAGCTCGCCGGCCGGCACACGCAACACGGTCGCACCCGTCAGCGCAGGCTTGAGTGCGTCCTTAACGGGCGCCGCATCGGGCACCAGCCACACGCGGTCCAGACGGTCCTTTTCCTTGCCGAGCGATTCGCGCAGCTGCCGCTGGAAGTAGAGGTTCTGCTCGCAGCGCGCGTCGCACGCGCCACTGGCAACCGTGATGAGCAGCCACTGGTCCTTGAGCGCCCGCAGATCGCCCGACTGGCCTTCGAGCGACTGCGTAGTCATTGCTGGCAGCGTGCGCTGGGGGTCAATCAGTTCACCAAAATTGCGCCGACCTTCCGGGCGAATGACGTAGTAAGTGAAGTAAGACGCGAGCACAGGCGCCGCACACACCAGCAACACGCCCAGCATCTTCCAGCGGCCAGCGACGGTGCCCGGCGCACGCGTGCTGGACTGGTCAAGCACTGGCATGGCATGCACAGTCAGGCCCAAAGGCTGGTCCTGCAGGGTCGTTGCGGCGCCGTGGGGATGGGGGTCAGAGGTGTTGTTTGTCACGGTAGCGTGTCGCGGCCAGGGCCACGTGTTGAAGATCGAAAGGGAGCAATCCACTGGAACCACGCGTAGAGCACCAGCACCAGCGCGCACAGACCAAACCACTGGAAGGCATAACCGTAATGTTTTTCCACGCCATAGTCCGGCGCCGCCCATTGGCGAAGCAGGCCTTCGCTGGCTGCGCCGGTTTGCAGCATGGACACTTCCAGCAAGGGTAAACCGGTTTCCAGCCTGAACGCTGGCAAGTCCAGATTTTGACGGATGCGGCCACCACTGGCGCCCGAGAACTCGTAAAGCTTGGAAGGCGGTGGGGCAATCCGGCCTTCGACACTGACCACACCCGAGGGTGTTTCCACAGCGGGCAGACGCGCGCGGTCGGTGAAGTCGCGCAACACCCAGCCCCGCTGCACTAGAATCGCCTGATTCGTGCCCTCCAGCATCAGCGGCGTGACCACCACAAAGCCGGTCTTTCCCGCCATGGGCCGGTTGTCCAAATAAACCGTCTGATCGGCGCGCCAGCTGCCGCGCAGCACCGCCGGACGATGAATGACATCAGGACTGCTGGCCGCAGGCAGCAGGCTCGCCACATCGAGGGGGGCACGCTGCCGCTGCGATTCGATGCTCGCCTGAAGGTTTTCTTTCTGCGCGGCGCGACGCAATTGCCACTGCCCGAGCGAGAAGGTCACGCCCGCCACCAGTACCGCGGCGAGAGTGACCACCCAGAAGCGTGGCGAGTGCAGCTTGCGCATCATCGGTTGATAATCCCGGTCATGACTTACCTTGTTGCACTGGCGTTTCTCGCCATTCTGGCCAGCCTGGCTTCCGCACTTTTCTTCATGCTGCGGGACGGCACAGACGGCAAGCAAAAAACCAGCAACATGGCGCGCGCGCTGGCGTTTCGCGTTGGTTTTTCAATAGTGCTATTCATCTGCATTCTGGTGGCTTGGAAACTCGGATACATCCAACCCAGCGGAATTCCTGCTGGCAAATAAAAGATAAAAGCTGGATAAATGACAAAGGCCGCATCAGCGGCCTTTGACTTGGGCGGTAATCGCCGCCCCGACAAATGAATTACATCCAGTAAACGAGGACGTAGAGGCCCAGCCACACCACGTCAACAAAGTGCCAGTACCACGCGGCACCTTCAAAACCGAAGTGCTTGTCAGCGGTGAAATGGCCTTTTTGCAGACGCAGCGTGATGAACAGCAGCATCAACATGCCCACAAACACGTGGAAGCCGTGGAAGCCGGTGAGCATGTAAAAGGTGGAGCCATACACGCCGGAGGTGAGCTTCAGGTTGAGGGCCGAGTACGCATGGAAGTACTCGTAACCCTGCACCACGAGGAACACCACGCCAAGTAGCACGGTCAACCACATGAAGGCGATGGTGCGGCCGCGGTGATTCTCGCGCAGCGCGTGGTGGGCAATCGTCAACGTGACGCCAGAGGTCAACAACAAGGCGGTGTTGATGGTCGGCAGCCAGAACGGGCCCATCGTGGTGAAGGGCTCAATGATGTCCGCTGGCGACGCCGTCATGCCGGCAGCAGAACTCGGCCACACAGCCCGGAAATCAGGCCACAGCAGCGCGTTCTCGAGATTGCCCAGTTCAGGCACCGAGTGGGAGCGTGCCCACCACAAGGCCGTGAAGAAAGCGCCGAAGAACATCACCTCGGAGAAGATGAACCAGCTCATGCTCCAGCGGAACGAGAGGTCAATCTTGCGGCCATACATACCGCCTTCGCTTTCAGCGATGGAGTCGCGGAACCACTGGAACAAGGTGCCGAGCCACCAGGCCATGCCGAAGGCCACAGACCATGCGCCCCAGCCAGCGCCATTGATCCACTGGCTGGCGCCCAGAATGACGAAGAACAGGCCGATCGATGCCATCACCGGGTGGCGTGATGGACCGGGTATGAAGTAATGGGGGGTTGCCCCGTGGGATGCTGACGACATTGCTCGACTCCTGTTTTCTCTCTGATATCCGATAACTCTTAAACCTGAACTGAAGGGCTGTGCCCCACGCAGCTCGCCGATATTTCAGCGAACCACGACCCAGTTCACCAGCAGCATCAAGGCCGCTACAAAAACAAATACACCAATGAGGCCCGCCAGAATGATGTGCAGCGGACTCAGGCGCTTCACATCTTCTTCATAGGCTCCGCGCGAGCGCAGCCCGACAAAAGACCAAGCCACCGCCTTCGCGGTACGCCAGAAAGAGTTCTGAACCACAGCTTCAGCGGGCTTGCTCATACCCCTGCGGGCTTTCCAGCGGGGGCCACGGCCGCGCTCTCTGCGCCGGGCGCTGGCGGGGTCTTCCCACCCACTTCAAAGAACGTGTAGGACAAGGTGATCGTGCTGACGTCCTTGGAAAGGCGCGGATCAATCACAAACGCCACGGGCCATTGTTTCTTCTCACCGGGTGCCAGCGTGTACTGGCTGAAGCAGAAGCACTCCAGCTTGCTGAAATGGGCACCCGCCTGCGAAGGCGCATAACTGGGAATGGCCTGCGCCGACATGGTCCGGTTCTGGATATTCTGGAACTCGTACATCACGGTGGTCAACTCACCCGGATGGACCTGCACCGACGCCTGCGCTGGCTTGAAGTGCCACGGCCCGCGTGCGTTTGCATCAAACTCGACCGTGATGGTGCGACTGCGATCCACCTGGGTGTTGGCGGGCAGGGTCGGCGTCGCGCCGGGAATCTGCCTGTCGCCCAGGGCGAGAATGTTGATGCCGGTCATCTCGCAGATGGCCTTGTAGATCGGCACCAGCGCATAACCAAACAGGAACATGCCGAGCACGATCACGCTCAGCTTGCCCAGCATCTGGAAATTTTCTCGCTTGAGCCGCATCAGGGGATTACCGTGTGGAATGAATGAAACTGATTCTCACGAGACGCCTCAGCGCCCCAGGAAAATCATCTTGGCCATGAAGCCCGCGAAGAACACCAGCGCCACAGAGGCGAGGATCAAGGCCAGCCGCAGGTTGGTCTTCTTCTGTTCGGTTGGCATGACCTGTGTCCGTTCTGGATCGGTTCCGGAACGCATCAGCCAATCACGCGGGTTGCCGTGGCATCCAGGCGTGGGGGCGTCTCATAAGTGTGGAACGGTGCAGGCGATGGCACTTCCCACTCAAGACCTTCGGCACCCTTGCCGCCTTCATCCACCCACGGGTTCTGCTTGGCAGGAACGCCCTGGCCGCGCATGGTGGGCAGCACGATGAACAGGAAGAAGTAGAGCTGTGCAAAGCCGAAGAAGAACGCACCCACGCTGGCAATCGCGTTGAAGTCAGCGAACTGCATCGGGTAGTCTGCGTAGCGACGCGGCATGCCGGCGAGACCCAGGAAGTGCATCGGGAAGAAGGTGACGTTGAAGGAAATCAGCGACCACCAGAAATGGATCTTGCCGCGGGTTTCGTTGTACATCACGCCCGTCCACTTGGGCGACCAGTAGTAGTAACCGGCAAACAGTGCGTAAAGCGAGCCGGCCACCAGCACGTAGTGGAAGTGCGCCACCACGTAATAGGTGT
>CALSAU010000189.1:0-5222 GCA_943372985.1 Polaromonas sp. YR568
CTTGTTCTCGGCGGCTGTGCAGCAGCCAATTCCGCGATGGGCGGCAACACCCGCAAGGATGCGGTGGCCGAGATTTCATGGGACTACGCCGCCAATGCGGTGCTGGTTGAGCTCGAAGCCGACCCCAAATTAAACCAGTACGGCGGCGATGCTCACACGCTGGTACTGGGCGTGTACCAGATGGAAGACGCCGCCGTCTTCTACAAACTGATTGCTGATTCGGCACTGTTGGCCAAGTCGCTTGAAAGCGGCAAGGCCGAGGGCTTTACCCATTTCGCCCGCTATGTGGTCACCCCGGGTCAACGCTCCATACTGTCGCTCGACCGGGCCCAGAAAGCCAAATTCGTCGGCATTGCAGCCGGGTATTACCTGATGGATCCGGCGCGGAGCGCGCGTCTTTTCGAGGTACCTTTGACGGTGGAAAGCGAAGGGCTGGTGAGCAAGACCTACAAGGCCGCGCCGGCGGTGCTGGCGGTGCGGCTGAATCTGGGTGCAGACCAGGTCATGAACGCGCAGCGCCTGAACCATGATCCCACGCAGAAAGTCGGCAAGGAAGCCGTGCCGCTCGACGGCGGTGGCCGGGAAATCAAGCTGGGGGCTGATACGCTCCAGGACGCATTGAACGCAGGCAGCGCGGTGCGCAAGCTTGACAAATAAGGACGGCAGGCAGGGACCATGGACGACAAACAAGGCATCTACTGGCACCAGGGCATGTTCCTGCAGCCCCAGCATTTCCAGACGGCGGACCTGCACCACCAGTTTCAGCTCACCCCGATTCACGAGGGCGGGCTGCCCCACTTCTGGGGCGTTGGCGAGCTCGACCTGGTGCCCGCCGCTGTGGCCAATCGCAGCCTGGAGGTGGCGTCTGCCAAGCTGCTGTTTCCCGACCGCAGCTATGTCGAGTACCCCGGCAACTGTGTGATCAAGACCCGCTCGTTCGACACCGACTGGGTGGAGGGCGACAAGCCCTTCATGGTGTATCTGGGTATCCGCAAGTTCAGCGCCACCGAAAAGAACGTATCCATCGTCTCCAGCCTCGCCGAGGCCGGTGCGGCACCGACCCGCTACGCCACGCTCTCCACGCCCCCGGAGATGGCCGATCTGTATTCCGACGGCCCCGCAGCGCAGGTGCGTACGCTACTGCATGTGGTGAAGGTGTTTTTTGAGGGCGAGCTGGACAAGCTGGAAGACTACAGCCTGATCCCGATTGCCCGCCTGGTGCGCGATGGCGATGCGGTCAAGCTGTCTGAAAGCTTCATCCCGCCTTGCTACAACCTCTCCGGCTCCAACGCCTTGCTGCGCCTCATCAAGGACATCCGTGACGAGCTGACCGGCCGCGCCCGGCAACTGCAGGAATACAAAAGCCCGCGCGAGATGCAAAAAGCCGAGTTCGACGCCAGCTACATGGTGTTTCTGCTGGCCTTGCGTTCACTGAATCGCGCCAGCCCTTACCTGTATCACCTGACCGAGACGCGCCAGGTGCACCCTTGGCTGGCCTACGGCGCGATGCGGCAGCTCATCGGGGAGCTGAGCTCTTTTTCAGAGCGCTTCAACATGCTGGGCGAGGCCGAAGACGGCACACCCGGTCTGCCGGCCTATGACCACACCGACATCGGCAAGTGCTTTGAGCGCTCGCGCAGCATGGTCAGCCACCTGCTCAATGAAATCACCGTCGGTCCCGAATTCCTGACCGTGCTGGAGTACCGCGACGGTTACCATGTGGGCCAGCTGCCGCGCAATTTCTTCGGCCAGCGCAACCGCTTCTACCTCGTGATCCGCACCGAGCACGACGTCGACTGGGTGGTCGACGCGGTGCAGCGCGATGCCCGGCTGGCGGCGCTGGCAGAAATGCCTGGCCTGATTGCGCATGCCTTGCCGGGTCTGGAGCTGATTCACATGGCAGCCGCACCGCAGGGTCTGCCGCGGCGGTCGTACTCGTACTATTTCCGGATCGAACAGATGAGCCAGCAGTGGGAAGTGGTGGAACGCGAAGGCTCGGTGGCCCTGTACTGGCTGGATGCGCCTGCAGACCTGAAGGCGGAAATCGTGGTACTGCGGAGATAACGTGCGTCTTGTCGATTGCTTCATTCCCCTGATGGCGTATGTGCGCCACTTCCAGCGCCAGCCCGGCGGGGATGTGGCCGACGTGAAGGATTCGCTCGACGCGATGATTGCCGAGTCGCGCCGCGCTGCGCTGGCTGGCGGGTTTTCCGATGCAGATGCGTCAGACGCGCTGTTCGCCGTGGTGGCGTGGGCCGACGAGATCCTGTTGGCCAAACCGTGGGCAGGGGCTGAAGAATGGAAGCGGCAGCTGCTGCAGCGGCGCCATTTCAATGTCACGAATGCGGGTGTTGCTTTTTTCACCCGGCTGGAAAGCCTCGGCGCGCACCAGCTGGCCGTGCGCGAAGTCTATGTGTACTGCCTGAGCATGGGCTTTGCCGGGCGCTATGGCCATGACCGCAGCCCCAAGGTGCTGGCCGACGTGCGTCAGGCCAGCCTGCAACTGATTGCCGACGCCGCCGATCACCCCTCGGGCGTGGATGGTCAGAAGCTTTTCCCCGAGGCCTACACGGCCACGCGACAGGGCAAAGACGGCAAGGACGCCGCTGAAGGCAAGCGCTGGGGCTGGAAGATGTCTTCGCTCACCTTCAACATGCTGCTGGTGCCACTGATCGTCCTGCTGGTGCTGTACGGCATCTACCATGTGATTGTCTGGCAGACCGTCAACGCGATCAGCGCGCAGATCCGATGAAGGCACTGCGCACATTCCTGATCTGGTTCATCGTGCTGTTGTTGCTGGCACTGGTGAGCTGGGGGCTGGTGCTCTATCTCGACTGGCCATTGTGGGCAGCCGTCGCGCTGTTCCTTGGCGCCATCGGCCTGTATGTGCTGGTCCGCTTCACCATCCGGCTGGTTCAGGTGTACCGATCGCGCAGCCGCATGGCTCAGGTCTCGGGTGCCGATCGTGGCAAAGCGGCGCAGCAGGCATCGCCACGCGCCACGCTGATTCGCAAGTGGAAGGGCGCCGTCAACACGCTGCGCACCTCCAGCCTCAAGCGCTTTGGCAATCCGCTGTATGTGCTGCCCTGGTTCATGGTGGTTGGCCGCTCGGGCACCGGCAAGACCACGGCGCTCACGCGCACGCGTTTGTCGTCGTCGATCCAGAAGGTCAGCCAGAGCGCGCCGATCGAGCAGACGGCCAATTACGACTGGTGGTACTTCGACCGTGCGGTGGTCATCGATTGCGCCGGCCGCTATGTCGAGGCGGCTGATCTTGAGCAGGACCGCGCCGAGTGGGAGCTGGGGCTGGACCTGCTGGCCAAATACCGCGGCCGCGAAGGCCTCAACGGTCTGGTGCTGGCCATCAGCACCGAGCGCCTTGCCGCTCTGGACCGTGACGGGCTGATTGAAGAAGGCCGCGTGGTGCGCGAGCGCATCGAGCAGCTGATCCGCCTGTTCGGCAAACGCTTTCCGGTCTATGTGCTGGTGACCCAGTGCGACCGGCTTTATGGTCTGGAGGCGTGGGCGGCCCGCCTGTCCGAGAACGAGCTGGAGCAAGCCATGGGCTTTCTGGCTGAGCCGGATGATGGCGAGGCCGGTGAGCGCCGCTTTCTCGACAAGGCGTTTTCAGGCATTCACGACCGGCTGCATCAGCTGCGCACCTCGCTGCTGGCGCGCAGTGCCGATGCCGGGCCTGAGCTGCTGCTGTTCCCGAATGAACTCCAGCAACTGCGTACCGGACTGGAGGTGTTCCTGCGGGCCTGCTTTGGCGACAGCGCCTATCTGGAAACGCCTTTCCTGCGCGGCCTGTTCTTCAGCAGCGGGCTGCAGCAGGGCGGCGCCGTGTCCAGCCTGCTGGGCAAGGTGTTGCCGCCGGTACCGGCGCACGCCAGTGCCAACGCGGGCCTCTTTCTTCATGACTTTTTCGGCCGCGTCCTGCCGCAGGACCGCCACATTTCGCTGCCGGCGTCGCTGCGCAATCCGTGGCGCACGGCCACGCAGAACCTGGGTCTGTTGTCCTGGGTGTTGATCAGCACCTCCCTGGCCATCTTCATGACGGTGGCCTTTCTGCACAACATGGAGACGCTGGCCCTGTTGCAGGACAAGAACCGCCTAGAGCTCAAGTTCACCGGGCGGCTTGAAGACGACGCGGCCACGCTCGAGCGCCTGAGCGAGACCGTCTCTCAGCTGGAAGGCCGTACCGACAACTGGAAAAGCCGGTGGATGGCCGACTTCACCAACATCGACGACCTCGAAGTGCAGCTCAAGCGGCGCTTCACCGACGACTTCCGGCGCTACATCCTGCCCATCACCGAAGCCGATTACCAGTCGGACTCCGAGCGCGTTCTGCAGAACGATCCGAACAACGAGTTCCCCCGGCAGATGCGCAACCTGGTTCGCTACATCAACCTGCTCAAAGCCCGTCAGGCGGGCGCCAGCCGAGACGAACTGCTGGCCATGCCGCAGCGCCAGCGGGTTACCCGCTACACGCCGGAGTTTTATGCGCGCCTGAACAACCTCTACATCTCGAATATGGCGTGGGCGGCCCCGACAGACCCGTTTGTATCGACCCAGTTGCGCACAGAGCAGCAGTTGCTCAATCGACTCGCCGCCAATGACCCGGCGCTGACCTGGCTGGCTGGGCTGCCACTGGCCAATGTCAATCTCAAGCCTCTGACGGTGGGCACCCTGTGGGGGCGGCCAGAGCGCCAGCTGGGTGTGGTGGCGCCACCGAAAGACACGGTGTATGTGCCGGAGGCCTTTACCGTTGCAGGCCGCAAGGAGATCGACAGTTTTCTGGGTGAGCTGGAGAAAAGCATTGACGACGGCCCCCGCTTCCTCGCCCAGCGCAGTGCCTTTGACGACTGGTACCGGCAACAGCGGCTGGAGGTCTGGCGCAAGTTTGTGGCGGCGTTCCCGGGCTCGGAGCGCACGCTCACGAATGAAATTGAATGGCGCTCCTGGATGGGCACCGTCACCACTGCGAAGTCGCCGTACTTCCAGCTGATGGATCGGGTCAACGAAGAGTTCAACGCCGAGAGCAAGGACCGGCTGCCCAGCTGGATCCAGCTGTCACGCGAGCTGGGCGAGTTGCGTGTGCAGGCGGCCAGGGCGGGTGCGGCGGGCGATGCATTGAATGTGGTTGGCGCGATCAACAACGTCGGCGGCAAGGCCATGAAGGAAGTGCTGTCCGGTGCGCCGAAGCTGGGGCAGGACACGGT
>CALSAU010000190.1:0-5215 GCA_943372985.1 Polaromonas sp. YR568
CGTAATTCAGGAACGCGCCCTTCTGGATGGGTTGAATGGAAGCGATGGTCTTGCGCATGGCGGCCACGCTGGCCTGCACTGTGAGTGGTGCGCCCTCGCCGCCCATGTCGGTCTTGACCCAGCCGGGCGAGATGGCGACCAGCGTGGCGCCGGGGTAATCCGGCTGCGCGGCGGCCACCGCCATGTTCAGAGCGGCCTTGCTGGTGCGATAGACCCAGCTGAAGCTGGACTCTACGGCGCCGATCTGGCCCATGGCGCTGCTGATGAAGGCGAAGGTGCCGCACGCCGCCTCGACCAGCGGCGCCACCTGCGGGATGGTCTGCATGGCGCCCAGCACGTTGGTGTGCATGACGCGGTCAAAGTCGGGCTGGGTCGGTGGCGTGGTGGCGCCGGCACGCTCCATCACGCCGGCCACATACCAGGCGGTATCGATCTTCTCGCCATCGAGTTGCCAGGCCAGACCGCTGACGCTGGTCGGGTTGGCCACATCAAGCATGAGCGTTTCGGCGCCCAGCGCGCGAAGGCGCTGCAGGCCTGCCTCGTCCCGCGCCGTGGCGATGACGCGCGCACCGGCCTCGCGGTACTGGCGCACCAGTTCCAGCCCGATGCCACGGGAGGCGCCAATGACGAGGACGGTGCTGCGCATGTGAAGCTGCCGCGGTGCAGTTACAGAAGCTCAACCGCGAGCGCGGTACCTTCACCGCCGCCGATACACAGCGTAGCGACGCCCTTCTTCAACCCCCGCGCCTTCAGCGCATGCAGCAGCGTGACGATGATGCGGGCACCGCTGGCGCCGATGGGGTGGCCCAGCGCGCAGGCGCCGCCGTTGACGTTGACGATGTCGTGGCTGATGCCGAGCTCGGTCATCGCGGCCATGGGCACCACGGCGAAGGCTTCGTTGACTTCCCACAGGTCCACGTCTTTCACTGACCAGCCGATCTTCTTGAGCAGCTTGTTCACCGCACCCACAGGGGCGGTGGTGAACCACTCGGGCTGCTGCGCAAAAGTGGCGTGGCCGAGGATGCGGGCGATGGGCTTGGCACCCAGCGCTTGCGCTGTCGATGCACGGGTGAGCACCAGCGCGGCAGCGCCGTCATTGATGGACGAGCTGGAGGCGGCAGTGATGGTGCCGTCTTTCTTGAACGCCGGCTTGAGCGTGGCGATCTTGTCGAGCTTGACCTTGCCCGGGCCTTCGTCGATGGAGATCACCGTGTCACCCGCACGGCCCTTGACGGTCACCGGCGTGATCTCGGCCTTGAAGGCGCCAGACTCGGTGGCGGCCTTGGCGCGGTTCACGCTGGTGGTGGCGAAGGCGTCTTGTGCCTCGCGGGTGAACTTGTACTTGTCGGCGCACTGCTCGCCAAAGGTGCCCATGGCACGGCCGGGTTCGTAGGCGTCTTCCAGGCCGTCGAGCATCATGTGGTCATAAATGCGGTCGTGGCCGATGCGGATGCCGCTGCGGCCTTTGAGCAGCAGGTGCGGTGCGTTGGTCATGCTTTCCATGCCGCCAGCGACCATCACGTCGCGGCTGCCGGCAATCAGCTGGTCGTGCGCGAGCATGGTCGCCTCCATGCCGGAGCCGCACATTTTGGAAAGCGTGACAGCGCCTGCGCTGGCGGGCAGACCGCCCTTGAAACCGGCCTGCCGTGCGGGCGCCTGGCCCTGGCCGGCCATCAGGCAATTGCCGAACAGCACTTCATCAACCTTGTCGGCGGGAATGCCGGCGCGCTCCACCGCGGCCTTGATGGCGGCACCACCCAGGTCGTGCGCCGACAGGCTGGCGAAGTCGCCCTGGAAGCTGCCCATGGGCGTGCGTGCGGCGCCGAGGATGACGATGGAATCAAAAGTGGGGGTTGTAGACATGGTGAGCTCCTTGAAAGAGGGGTTGGAATGATAGATAGGTGGCAGGTCAGCGTACGGCTTCCTGAATCCAGGTAGCAATATCCGCGACCACCCGCGTTTCGATACCGTTGAAGCCGTGGTACGCCCTTGCTCCGCAGGGGTCACCAACGTCATGACCACCCTGATAGCTCAACACCTTCAGCGGGGCTTTGATCCTGGCGGCCATGGCAGGTATGCCGCTGAAGCGGCAATGCCTGCAGGCATCCTGTTCGTGGTGACTGATCAGCACAGGCAGCGTCAGCTGCTCCAGTGGCATTTCGGGAACAGCACGGGAATGCGGGTCGGTGAGGATGGTGGCAGTCAGCACCAGTCCGTCAGGACGCTTCGCAGCATCGGCTGTCCGCAACTGCAGGGCGGCCCAAGCGGCAGACTGTGTGCCACGACTGGTGCCGATGAGGACAACCGGCCTGCTCGCGAGCTGTCGAAGGTAAGCGATCACGGCCTGCAGGTCCTGCACGTGTTCTGCAGTCTGGCGTAGCCCGTTCAAGTAAGGTGCTGTCTGCCGGTCTGATGGCGCATCAACCAGTGCAACCAACAAACCACTGTCGGCAAACTGCTGGCGCGTACGTGCCAGAAAATTGCCCTCGCCCCAGGTCACAGAGCCGTTGGAGGCAATCTGCAGACCGCCGTGTCCACCCACCAGCAAAACGACCGCTGCCTGCACCGGGGTAGTTGGGGTGAGTAAAAGCATGCGCTGCGTGACGCCTGGACGGGTCGGTAAGTCCACCACCTCGGGTGTTTGCGCAAGGCTCCAGTCGGCTGCCATCAGAAAAGCGACGGCCACACACGAAGCGAACCAGCGTTTCAATATCAAAGCTGACGGCGTCATCGCATAGTCTCCCCGGCATGTCTGGCGGCAAAGCGCCGGCTGCGCTCGTAGGGAAACACGTCGTACACATGGCCGGCGCGGATGCGCTCCTGGTGGCTCTTCCAGAAACTGGCGTCCAGCAGGTCGGCGTGGTGCTTCATAAACACCTCGCGCACCGCGTGGTTGCCCAGCAGGAAGGGGCCGAAGGTTTCGGGGAAGACATCCTTGGGGCCGACGGAATACCAGATCTCGCCGCTCATTTCGTCTTCCTCGTTGCGCGCTGCCGGCACGGTGCGGAAGTTGCAGTCGGTGATGTACTCGATCTCGTCGTAGTCGTAGAACACCACCTTGCCGTGGCGGGTGATACCGAAGTTCTTCCACAGCATGTCGCCGGGGAAGATGTTGGCGGCCACCATGTCCTTGATGGCGTTGCCGTACTCGACCACCGCGCGCTCGATCTGGTCGCGGGCTGTGGGTGTGTCCACACCGGCGTCGAAGGCTTCCTGCAGGTAGATGTTGAGCGGGATCATGCGCCGCTCGATGTACACATGCTTGATGATGACCTCGGTGTGGCCATCGCCGTCGCGGTCGCTGATCTCCAGCTGGCTGGGGGCGTATTTTTCGAGCTCTGCAATCAGCTCGTCGTCAAAGCGCTCGCGCGGAAAGGCGACTTCGCTGTACTCCTGCGTGTCGGCCATGCGGCCCACCCGGTCGTGTTGCTTGACCAGCAGGTACTTGCCCTTGATCTGCTCGCGCGTGGTGTCTTTGGGCGGCGGGTAGTAGTCCTTGATCACCTTGAACACATAGGGAAACGAAGGCAGGTCGAACACCAGCATCACCATGCCCTTGATGCCGGGCGCAATGCGGAACTGGTCGGTGCTGTGGCGCAGGTGATGCAGAAACTCGCGGTAGAACAGCGTCTTGCCCTGCTTGGCCAGGCCCAGCGCGTTATAGATTTCGGCACGTGGCTTGCGCGGCATCAGGCTGCGAAGGAACTGCACATAGGCCGACGGAATGCCCATATCGACCATGAAGTAGGCGCGCGCAAAGCTGAACAGCATGAGCAAGTCGTCCTCACCGAACAGGGCGGCATCAATCACCAGCTTGCCGTGTTTGCCATGCAGGATGGGCAGCGCAAACGGCACTTCGTTGAAGCCGTTGATGATCTTGCCGACAACGTAAGCGCCCTTGTTTCGGAAGAACAGGCTGCAGAGCACGTGGATCTGGAAGTTGGCGCGCAGTTTCACGTCGTCAAAGCGGCCCCGCATGGCATCGACCAAATAGCGGGCGTCGCGCTGCAGGTCTTCAAACGGCACCCGCAGATCAAAGCCCTGCACCACACTCGTCACGGTGTCGTGCAGGTTGTCGCGGTTGGGGTAGTAGGCGCGGTAGGTGGGCTGGGCCGTGGGTTCGTCGTTCTCGATGAATTCGGTGCTGACGGCCGGGCGGACGAAGATGAAGTCGTTCTGGAAATAGCTGCGGTGCAGGATTTTCGTGGTCACCGAGTTGAAGAAGGTCTCGGCCAGCTCGGGCTGCTGGTGGTTGACCAGCAGCCCGATGTAATGCAGCTTGACCTGTTGCCACACATCCATGGTCTGCTCGCCGGCCCTGAACTCGCGTTCCAGCCGGGTGAAGGCCTCGCGCACCCGCAGGTCGTAGAACTCGATGCGTTCGCGCTGGGCGCGCTGCTGGCCGTGCCAGTCGGCAGTTTCAAAGCGGTGCTTGGCACGTGCCGACTCGGTGCGAAACAGCTGGTAGTGGCGGTTGAAGCCGTCCATCATCGCCTTGGCTATGTCGTAAGCCTGAGGCGCGTCAAGACGGGTCGGGAACATGATCAGGTGTCAGCGCCGCGCCGCCACCACGCTGGCGACGGCCGCGCGGTACAGCGGCTCGATGGCGTCTGTGCTGGCCACCGTCATCTTCAGGTCCTGCAGCAGACCGTCGTGTACGCCGAAGGCCCAGCCGTGCACGCGCACCTTCTGGCCCTTGGCCCAGGCGTCGACCATCACGGTGCTGACGCAGACATTGACCACCTGCTCGATCACGTTCAGCTCCACCAGTGCATCGGCACGCTTTTCGGGGGCGAGTGCGTCCAGCACGGGGCGGTGACGGTCGCGCACATCCTGGATGTGGCGAAGCCAGTTATCAGCCAAGCCGATGCGCGCGCCGTGCAGCGCCGCCATCACGCCGCCGCAGCCGTAGTGACCGACGACCATGATGTCCTCGACCTTCAGCATCTCCACCGCGTACTGGATGGCCGACAACGCATTGAGGTCAGAGTGCACCACCACGTTGGCGACGTTGCGGTGCACGAACACCTCGCCTGGCTCCAGCCCGGTGATCTGGTTGGCCGGCACACGGCTGTCAGAGCAGCCGATCCACATGTACTTGGGCGTCTGCTGCTTGATGAGGCCGGTGAAGAAACCGGGCCGCTCGCGCTCCATCTGGGCAGCCCAGGCGCGGTTGTGGGTGAAGAGGTCTTGGATGGATGAAGTCATGGCGCTA
>CALSAU010000191.1:0-5207 GCA_943372985.1 Polaromonas sp. YR568
GGCAACGGCACGCCGGTGCCCGGCCCCGGCGAGCCCGGATTTTCCGCAGAGGGAGTGAAGAAATGACTGCTGTCCTGAAACCCGGCCGCCCCGCGTCCGCATGGATCGCTGCGGCGTTCATGTCGCTCGGCCTGTTCGCGGGCTGCTCCAGCCTGCCCGACAAACCCACGCGCGCCGCCATGTACGACTTCGGTCCCGGGCCGCTGGCGCCTGTGCCCACCACCCGCATGGCACCGTTGCCGCCGGTGGCGATTGACGATGTCACCACCTCAGGCGGCGCTTTGGACAACACTGCTGTGCTGTATCGCCTCGCCTATGCCGATGCACAGCAGCTCAAGCCCTACGCGCAGGCCCGCTGGAGCGCACCGCCCGCACAGCTGGTGCGCCAGCGCGTGCGTGACCAGCTCGGTCAGCGCCGCGCCGTCTTCACGGCCGGTTCTGGCCTCGCGTTGAACCGCAGCCAGAATGTGGTGCTGCCCCTGTTGTTGCGGCTGGAGCTGGACGAGTTCAGCCACCTGTTCACGGCGCCAGATGCCAGCGTGGGCCTGATCCGTTTGCGTGCCACGCTGGTCGAAGTCACGCCTGCCGGTGAAAAGCTGCTGGGCCAGCGCAGCGTGGTGGTGCAGCGGCCCGCGCCGACGGCTGACGCGCCGGGCGGTGTTCGCGCGCTCACGGTCGCCACCGATGCCGCGATCGCTGAAATCGATCAGTGGTTACAGCAGACCACATCGCGTTGATGCGTTGATGCGCTGAAGCCCAGCGCGCGGACCGGACTCAGCAATGAGGTTCAGGCGTCAGGTTCAGGCGAAGCGAAGACGCGCCTCACCGACCCCGTCAAACACCGCCGTCACGGCGTCGCCGGGCTGGGCCATCAGGATGCCGCACCAGGTGCCCGTGGTCACCACGGTGCCAGCGGGCATCACGTCGCCGTGGCGGGTGGCATGGCGCAGCCAGGTGGGCAGCAGCCACGCCGGGTCACCGAGCGAGTGGGTGCCCTTGAAGGTCTGTGCAGCGGCGTCACCGATCTGCACCTGGCAGGTCTGGCTGGCCCAGTCGCGCGAGGCGTCGTAAGGCACCCAGTCACCCAGCACCAGTGCGCCATGTACCTGCAGGTCGGCGAGCTTGGCCAGTGCAGAAGCCTGTCTGCCCTGCAACCAGCGCGAGTCAACCACTTCGATGGACACCGTCATGGCGTCCACCAGCGACGCGGCTGTTTCCGGGGTCAGCGTGGCCGCCCCTGCGGCATCAACCGGCACGGCCAGACGCAGTGCGATTTCTGCTTCGATACCGCGCATCGAGAACGGCCACGCGGTGGTGGCCGGGCTGGGCCAGACGCCTGCCGGTGGCAGGGGCGCATGGGTGAGGACGGCATCGCGCGAAGGCCCGCCTGATTTCCAGTGGCGTGCCGGCCCAGAGGGAAACCAGCCCAGCGCCTCGGCCACCGCCTGCTGCACGGCGTAGGCGTCGTCGGCGTGGGTGAGGGCGCCGGCCAGCGCGGCGGCGTCTGCGAGCTGCGTGGGTTGGTTGCGCGCCTTGCATAGCGAATCGACAAGCGCTTGAAGCGACGGAGACAGTGCGGTGGTGTTCATGGTGGTCAGCTTACCCCTGCAGGGCAGGAAACAGTTTGCTCAGCCCGTCGGCCATCACCTCAACGGCCAGTGCGGCGAGGATCAGGCCCATCAGGCGGGTCATCACATTGATGCCGGTCTTGCCCAGCACCCGGGCAATCGGGTCGGCCAGCGAAAAGCACAGCGCGGTGGCCAGACCAATCACCACGCCGTAGCCGACCAGCGTGCCGAGCTGCAGAAAAGTCTTGGCCTTTTCGGCGTAAATCACCACGGTGGACATGGTGGCCGGGCCGGTCAGCAGCGGAATGGTCAGCGGCACCACGGCGATGCTGGCCCCGCGTGCGGCCTTGGCGGCGCCGTCTTCCATTTCATTGGTCATCGGCTTGGCTTCGGCCGGCTGGGCGTTGAGCATGTTCATCGAGCTGATCAGCAGCAGCATGCCGCCCCCAACCTGGAAGCTGGCCAGCGAGATGCTGAAGAACTCCAGAATCTTCAGCCCCAACAGCGCGCTGATGGCAATCACCACAAAAGCGCTGAACGATGCCGTGACGACGGTGCGGCGCCGCTGTGCGGGAGAGAAATCGTGCGTGTAGTGAATGAAGAAGGGCACGATCGCCAGCGGGTTGACGATGGCCAGCAGCGTGACAAGCGGTTTGAATTCCATCATCAGCGTCCTCCTGCAACATCCAGCAGGGCGCCGGTGGTGTAGCTGGCCTGCTCCGACAGCAACCAGACGACGGACTGCGCCACTTCATCGGCCGTGCCCGCCCGCTGCATCGGTACCTGCGGCGCCAGCTCGCGCGCCCGGTTGGGCAGCCCGCCCGAGGCGTGGATGTCGGTTTCGATGATGCCCGGCCGCACCGCATTGACGCGAATGCCTTCGGTGGCCACCTCTTTGGCCAGCCCGATGGTGAAGGTGTCGATGGCGCCCTTGGCCGAAGCGTAGTCCACATACTGGCCGGGCGAGCCCAGGCGCGATGCGGCGCTGGACACGTTCACGATACTGCCGCCCGAACCGCCGTGCCGTGTGCTCATGCGCCTCACGGCCTCACGCGCGCACAGGAAGGAGCCAAACACATTGATCTCGAACATGCGGCGAACGCGCGCGTAGCTCATCGCGTCCACCCGGCTGGTCTGGTCGACCACGCCAGCGTTGTTGACCAGCGCGGTGAGTGGGCCGAACTTTGCGTCGAGCTTTTCGAACATGGCCAGCACTTCGGCCTCGACGGCCACATCGGCCTGCACCGCCATGGCCTGTCCGCCGCTGCTGCGAATCTGGCGCACCACCTCGTCGGCCGCCAGCGAGTTGGCGGTGTAGTTGACGGCCACCGTATAACCGTCGCGGGCGGCGAGCAGGGCGGTCGCGGCACCAATGCCCCGGGAACCCCCTGTGATCAAAACAAGCCTGGACATACCGGACCTCCTGCAAAAAAAGCCAATCCCGGTTAAAAACGGGGACCGGGCGAGTCCATGTACTGTACCCACACCCGGGACACACCAGCGATCACCGGCGGGCTCTTCGGGCCAGGTACCGGCCCCCCAACCACTCAGGAGACAACACACCATGCCCAGCACTGTGGACTATTACTTCACGCCCCAAAGCCCGTGGACCTACCTCGGCCATCAGCGCTTCGCTGCCATCGTGAAAGCCTCCGGTGCCACGGTGCGGGTGCTGCCGATTGACCTCGGTGGCAAGGTGTTTCCCATCTCTGGCGGCCTGCCACTCGGCCAGCGTGCGCCGCAGCGGCAGGCCTACCGCTTGCTGGAACTGCAGCGCTACTCTGATCATCTGAAAGCGCCTATCAACCTCAAGCCCAAATACTTTCCTGTGCCCGGCGATGACGCCGCACGCCTGATCATTGCGGTGGACATGCATGACGGTGCCGATGCCGCCATGGCCATCAGTGGCGCCATCTTCAGCGCGGTGTGGGCCCAGGAGCGGCAGATTTCCGACGCCGCCGTGCTGGCGCAGTTGCTGGCCGAGTGCAAGCTGCCGGCCGAGCGCCTCGCCCAGTCGGCCGACGCGGCCGTGCAGGCCCGCTATGAAGCCAACACGCAGCAGGCGATTGATGCGAACGTGTTCGGCGCGCCCAGCTATGTGGTCGATGGCGAGCTGTTCTGGGGACAGGACCGGCTGGACTTTGTGGCGCGCAAGCTCGGCGTGCCGGCGCTGGCCTGACGCCTCCTTTAACTTCATTCAATCCCGCTGCTTTATTTCTCACAGGAGTTTTTCACCATGGGTCAATTCACCAATCTCACCTCGGCCGACGGCACCACAGTCCCCGCGTACGTCGCGATGCCCGAAGGCAAGCCGCGCGGCGGCATTGTGGTGCTGCAGGAAATTTTTGGCGTGAACTCGCACATCCAGTCAGTGGCGGACCGCTTCGCCGCCCAGGGCTATGCGGCGGTGGCACCGGCCACCTTCCAGCGCGTGAAATCAGGCGTAGAGCTGGGCTACACCGAAGCCGACATGAACGCCGGTTTCGCGCTCAAGACGGCAGTGACCGAACTGCCCGGCGCCGGCGTGCTCCCCGACATTCAGGCCGCGATTGATCACGCGGCTCAACTCAGCGGCGGCAAGGTCGGCCTCATCGGATTTTGCTGGGGTGGCCTTTTGACCTGGCAGTCGGCTTGCACGCTCAAGGGACTGAGCGCCGCCGCACCGTATTACGGCGGTGGCGTGACTGCCCCTGAAGAAATTGCACGCAAGCCCTTGTGCCCGGTGCTGGCCCACTTTGGCGATCAGGACCACTGGATTCCACTGGAAGGCGTCGAGGCTTTCTCCAAGGCCCACCCTGAAGTCACCGTGCATGTGTATGCCGCCAACCACGGGTTCAACTGCGACCAGCGTGGCTCTTACAACGAGGCCGCCGCCAATCTGGCACGCGAACGCACGCTGGCCTTCTTTGCCGCCAACGTCGGCTGACCGCGGGAGCCTGCCGTGCCTGCATTTGCCTCGTTCAGTCTGAAGCTGTTGGCCCCATGGCAATGGGCCCGGCGTGCGCTGGTGTGCCTGTCGGTGGCGACCGCTTGCGCGCCGGCGCTGGCGGCCGACTACACCGGCCCCTTGTTCGATGCGCATCTGCATTACAACGACGACGCGTGGTCGGGTAACCCGGGCGCAGGTGCGCATTCGCCTTCGGACGTGTTGGCCCGCATGCAGCGCAATGGCGTGAAGGCCATCATTGCCAACTCCCGGCCGAATGACGGCACCCAATCGCTGGCTGCGCTGCCTCAGACCCGCGCGGCGGGCATTACCGTGGTGCCCTTCATCCGTCCTTACCGCAATCGCGCGGACTACGACAACTGGTTTCGCGACGAATCCATCTTCGAGTTGGTGAAGACCGAGTTTGCGCGCGGCGTGACGGGTGACCAGGCTGGGCCGTACCGGGGCATTGGCGAGTTCCACCTGTATGACAGCGCCAACGCCAATGGCCCGATTGCCAAGAAGCTGATGGCCTTCGCTGAAGCCAACAACCTGGCCATCCTGGCGCATGTGGACGATGTGGCGATTGACCTGCTGATGGCCAACGCACCGAGCAAGGGCCAGAAGACGCGGCTGATCTGGGCGCATACCGGCATCGGCGGCGTTCCGTCGGCGCGCGTGGACCAGTTGCTGGGCAAATACCCGCTGCTGAT
>CALSAU010000192.1:0-5207 GCA_943372985.1 Polaromonas sp. YR568
GAATCACGCAGCCGCGACGCCGTGCAGGTGGCCGAATGGGACGAAGCCTTTCACTGCGCGCTGGTCGAAGCCGCCGGCAACGCCGAGATGGCGAGAGTGCACCGCGAAGTGACCGACCGCATCCGCGTGATTCGCCGGCTCGACTTCACCCAGCAGCCGCGCATCGACGCCACCTACGACGAACACGCCAAGATTCTGAAAGCCATCCAGCGCCGACGCGGCGACGAAGCCGCCATGCTGCTGCGCGCCCACATCGAGACCAGCCAGTCCGAGGTGCGCAAGATCACCTTGCATCAGTTGCATATGGCGAGGGAGCGGGAGTAGAAGCGGCGCCACTATCGCTGCTTGCGATCCAGATTGCCAGCATCACTACACGGTGCGTGTGTACCAGCTGTATGGGGCATCTTGCCTGCCGCTGAGAGGAACTGGTGCTTCGGTCACGAAGATTCCATGGCCTGTCCGGAGCCGGTCGAAGGGCGGCACTGACTACCGCAGAGCCCACAACAGATGCTTGATGGACGACTTAAAGCGCTTCCCAAACAGCCAATCTGTCGGTTAGTTTCTTACCGTTGATGGCGAGTCTACCTAAGGGGTTAGGCCTCAAAGAGCACAACGTTGCCACCCAGTTCTTTTACGACCTGCGCCAGGTGACGATCTGCGGTTAGGAGCGTGAAGTTGTTGATGATCGCAACTTCACCAATCAGTGCGTCGTGGGGGTTGTTCGCTTTGGAGCGATTCAGTTCGTCGAGCCTCACCTTGAGCTTCTCGTACAAGACTCCATCACTCCACTTTCCTTGGTCCCATCGAGATACATCCCAGACGAATGTTTCCGTTGGAACTATCTCCGGCCGCGCCTGAGCGAACGCGAGGAACAGTCGCGCGCGCCTTTCCAAGTCCTTCGTACTGTTGATTTCATCGATTTGGATATGCGTGGCTACCAAGTGACCGCCGTCCGGTAGATCCGCCAGCGCGATTGCGCCATCGACGAGCCGATTGAAGATGTTGGTGTCCAGAATGTGTGGCATTGAGGCCTAGCGTTCGATTTAACCGGCCTGCGGAGGCAAGCGCCATGAGGCCAGGTTGGGATGATGCACCATGTGCCTACGCCCGGTCTCACGGTGCCTGCTGCAGCGGGTCCGGTTGACCAAGGGGTTAGGCCACTCTCTCTGGCGGCAATGGGACTTTGTGCCTCGCCACGTACTCGTAGTAGAAGAGGCATTTGATCAAATGGTGAAGATCATGCATCTCCCTGAAGAGTACAAGAATCAGTCGCATGAAATCTAGGAAGTGCATCGTTTCGCCCGATCGTTGCTCGATGCCGCCGCCGTTCGGGAAGTAAGTGATGACCTGAGATATCTCGTCGTACTGGACGTTGTTGTGGGCAATGGAGTTTCTGACTCCGGCGTCGACCACTCTCTTATCGATGGCATACCAGCAGTCGTCCAGATACTTGAACTTGTCGGAAAGTGTCTTGGCTGCAAACTTCTCGAGCGAACTGAGAGCCCCGCCGTCGATCGCCTTGAACTGGTTGTGATCCTTTCGGTGTATGACATTGTTTATGCCAGCGACGAGGATCAGTTGCCGGCCAAGTACTTCGACGATGTCTTTGTATAGATCTTTGTAGGACATGAAGTCCTTAGTAGAGACTCGCGCGGCCGTTCTTGTGCCTTCTTCCTTCTTGACGAGGTCAAGATAAAGGGCGGCTCGCAAAGGCATTTCGGCGTCGTAAATCTCCGGATACAGCTTGAGGCAATCGCGTTGTAAGTTAATCAGAAAGCCCGAGTCTATGAGTCCGCCGACAAAGTTGCTGAACGATTTGCTGTGCAGTGACACAGTCAAATCAGAGAAGCCCTCGACCAGCGCCTTGATCCCTTCGAAATTGACGAATGGGAGAAACACGAAGCTTATAAAACTGTAGAGGCTGACGTTTACATCTTGCGGTTCGAGTGATGGACTTTCGTCAGTGTCAAGAAACTGTGAAACCCTCTTCTTGAACAACTGCTTGTTCTTACCGAGGTAAAGGCGGATGACCGTTCGAACTTCATCGGCTCGATCATGAAAGTGATTCAACTGATTTAATCTCTCGGCGTGAAACTGGATCATCGCCATAGCCATCTCGTGCTCACCATTCGCCGCGACTTCAAGCTCTTTCATCGCCGCCATGAATGGTGTATTGCCCATTTCATACCTCCCGAACTGAACGGGGAAATCGAGATGAAGATCAACGAAGGGATTTGTTCCGTCGAACAAGCCCCGAGGCTGATGCTTTGAGGGCTGGCAGCCGAGAAACCGAAAGTCCGAAGCGGGTGCCCTGGAGATGTCCAGATTGACTTGCATCAATGACCCGCAGTGGGGGCAAGAGAAGCTCAGCGGCTGAACCAGTCGGTTGGAGTAGCCGATGCGGCAGTCTGTGTCCTGGTGACAGACGGAGCAGGCAAGGGTCAGGTTTGAGTTCATGCTCTTCAGAGACAGGCGGTTTTGACTGGGTGTGACGCGCTGGGAGAGCGACCTCCGGAACGCAGCGAGCTTGCAAGTTGTACGGCCTAACGTAATGGATAGAGAAAAACCGGCTCGATAAATTGCCGCGTGCTCGATATTCTGGACATAGAACCTCCCTGAAAGTGGCTTACAGCATGGGAGCTCTGCGGAAAACCCAACCCCTGACCGCACTGCTGTCAGTCCTCTCGCCGAACAATCTGGGGATAGCCTTGTTTTTTCTACGACTGTAGGTGCCCAACCGCTAACCCAGCTCCCCCAAGCCCAAAATCTGCCCCAACCCGTTGGAATTTCCCCAAAAACAGCCCAATGATGTAATTCCACGCATTGATTTTTGCCTTTTCAGCGGGTAATTTGTCTGTATGGACAAATTGAAACAATTAGAGTCATTCGTGTCGGTGGTCGCCCGGGGCAGTTTGACGGCCGCCGCCAAGGCCGAAGGGGTGGCGCCGGCCATCATGGGACGACGGCTGGATGCGCTGGAAGAGCGCCTGGGCGTCAAGCTGCTGGTGCGCACCACGCGCCGCATTGCGCTCACGCACGAGGGCAGCGCATTTCTGGAAGACTGCCAGCGCCTGCTGTCAGACCTGGCCAACGCCGAAGCCAGCGTGTCGGCCGGTGGCGTAAAGGCCAGCGGGCACCTGCGCATCACCGCACCGGCCGGTTTTGGCCGCCGCCATGTGGCGCCGCTGGTGACCAAGTTCCGCGAGCAGCATGCCGATGTGAGCATTTCGCTGAACCTGAGCGACCGCGTGGTCGATTTGGCCGGCGAGGGTTTTGACTGTGCGGTACGGGTCGGCGACCTGCCCGATTCGTCGCTGGTCAGCGTGCGCATGGCCGACAACCGGCGCCTGTGCGTGGCCACGCCGCAGTACCTCAAGAGCCACGGCACGCCGCAGCACCCGAGCGAACTGGCGCGGTTTGACTGCCTGACGCTGTCGAGCGATGCCTCGCAGACGCGCGGCTGGGCCTTTTTGATTGCCGGCGAAGTGGTGCACCTCAAGCCGGGCGGCCCGCTTGATTGCTCTGACGGGCAGGTTCTGCACGACTGGTGTGTGGACGGATACGGCATTGCCTGGCGCAGCACCTGGGAGGTGGAGGCCGACATCGCCAGCGGCCGCCTGGTGACGGTGCTCGATGATTTTGCGGCGCCGCCCAACGGCATTTACGCGGTGTTTCCGCAGCGCAAGCACATGCCACTGCGGGTGCGCTTGTGGATTGATTTCCTCAAGCACCACTACAGCCAGCCGGCGTTCTGGCGGGCGGGCTGATGGCAGCGTCGGGTTCGTTCTAGAACAGCTCCGCCAGCAACCACAGGGCCGTGCCCCACATCATCAGCGCCACCAGTCCGTCGAGCGCACGCCAGAACACGGGTGAATCCATACGGCGGCCCAGCACCGCCATGGCCAGGCCCAAGCTGGCAAACCACAGCGTCGAGCCCACAGCAGCGCCCAGGCCAAACACGGCATTCTGCGGTTGGGCATAGGCCAGCGAGGCGGTGCCAATGACCACTGCGGTATCGAGCCAGGCGTGCGGGTTCAGCCATGACAGCGTGAGCGCCAGCACCACCGCCTGCCGCCGCGTCACGGCGCGTGCCGCACCACTGGCCTGCGACCCATCTGCCAGCGCCACAGTCACCGGATTCAAAAACCGCCGCATGGCCTGCGCGCCGTAAATCAGCAGCACCACCGCGCCGCCGCCGGTCATCGCGCCCACCAGCCGGTCCGACAAGCCACCCAGCTGCGCCAACCCGGCCACGCCCACGGCAATCAAAGCCACATCGGTCGCCACGCACACCGCAATCGTCAGCCACAGGTGCTGGCGCGTCAGCCCCATTCGCATGACGTGCGCGTTCTGCGGGCCAATCGCCATGATCAGCGACAGGCTGAGCACCAGGCCGGGAATGAAGGCCGCAAGAAAAGCGGAGGCAGTGAAAGAAGGCATGGGGTGCAGTCTGCCACCCCTGGCACTTAAGTTAAACCAAAGTAACTAGAATTTGATTCATTCAATTTTTTATTGACTGCACATGCTGGACGCCCGCCAACTGGAAGCACTGGCCGCCGTGATCGAACAGGGCAGCTTTGGCGCGGCCGCCAAGGCGCTGCACGTCACACTGGCAGCCGTGTCGCTGCGCATCAAGTCGCTGGAAGAAGCCTTGGGCCAGCGCCTGCTGGTGCGGGGCAAGCAGGTGCGCGCCACGCCAGCCGGGCAGGCACTGCTGGCCCACGCGCGCCAGCTCCGGCTGATGGAGGCCGACCTGCTGGCCAGCCTGCCGGGCCGCTCGGCCAGCACCGCTGGTACCGAGCGATGGCAGACAGTGAGCGTGGCCGTCAACGCCGATTCACTGGCCAGCTGGTTCCTGCCCGGCGTGGCACCGGCGCTGCAGCAACATGGGCTGCTGCTGGAGGTGCTGGTGGACGACCAGGACCACACCCACGACGCCCTGAAGAACGGTGATGTGACCGGCTGCGTGACCACGCTGGCCACAGCGATGCGCGGCTGTGTGGCAGAGCCGCTGGGTATCATGCGCTACCGCTGCATGGCTGCGCCTTCGCTGCTGGAGACATGGCCCGCATCGGCTGCAGCGAGAGCGACCGGTCTGGCACACCGGCTGCTGCAAACCCCGGCGGTGATCTTCAACCGCAAGGACGCGCTGCAAGACGCGTTTCTGGCGCAGCACTTCAACCTGCGCGATGCGCCCTACCCGCGCC
>CALSAU010000193.1:0-5206 GCA_943372985.1 Polaromonas sp. YR568
AATGTGCCTGACAAGCTGCAGTACAGCTGCAGGTTGCTGCGCAAGGCATGGACTGGCGGCAGCAAGGTGGTGGTGACCGGCGAGCCAGAGGTACTGGCGGCGCTGGACCAGCTGCTGTGGCAGTTCTCCCCCACCGAATTCATCCCGCACTGCCGGGCCGATGCGCCCGAATCGCAACGCGCGGTGACGCCGGTGTGGCTGGCGCCGTCGCCGTCCGGTTGCCCGCATGACAGCGTGCTGGTCAATCTGGGCCCGCAGGTGCCTGCGGAGTTTGAACGCTTCGAGCGTTTTATCGAGGTGGTATCACAGCAGGACGAAGACCGGCTGGCGGGTCGCAGTCGCTGGAAGCACTACGCCGACCGGGGCTATGCCCTCAAGCGCCATGATTTGGCGGCAGGGCAGGGCGCATGAGCCCCACACCCGTGCCGCCGCGGTTTGTGCCCACCCTGACCGAGGTGGTCACGCCCGGCTCGGCTGGGCTGTCGCCCGCGCGACCCGGTGCTGCCCCCCGGCCGGCAGCGCTTGCCAGCACGCCGGAAGGCGAGGAGCAGATGATCGCGCGCATCATGCAGCGGCTCGATCTGGTGCTGGAGCGGCGTCTGCGCGAGACCCTGGGGCAGCTCATGCTGACCCAGACGCAGGCCGTCCTGCCGAGACTGCGGCAAGAGCTGGAACCGGTGGTGCAAGGCCTGGTTCAGGAGGCGTTGCGGGAAGAGTCACGGGCAGAGTTGCAGCGCCGAAATCCCGATCAACCCTGATCCGTTCGCGGTTTCCTCGGGAGGCCAGCCACGGCCGATTTCAAGGCTTCAGCATTAGGGCGCCTGCTCCGCAGGTAATCCCCCTAATCGGAAAAATACCTAGGGGCGTTGCTATGGTACGGGCCCGGAAATTGCGTTATGTTCCCCCCGTTGAGTTAAAAAAATCTGTTCTCAACCTTCAACGTAAATCCTAATCGGAGTGTTTTTTATGCAAATGAAATTGAAACTGACCGCAGCCGCTGCGCTTGTCGCTGTGACTGGTTTGGCTTCTGCTCAAGACGTCGTCGTCAAAATCGGCCACGTCGCACCGCTGTCGGGCTCACAAGCCCATTACGGCAAAGACAACGAAAACGGCGTCCGTATGGCTATTGAAGACCTCAACGCCCAAGGCGTGGTCATCGGTGGCAAGAAGGTCAAGTTCGAAATCGTTGCTGAAGACGACGCAGCTGATCCAAAACAGGGCACGGCTGCTGCACAAAAACTGTGCGACTCCAAAGTGGCTGGCGTGGTCGGACACCTGAACTCGGGTACCACCATCCCTGCATCGAAGGTTTACAACGACTGCGGTATTCCTCACGTCACGGGCGCTGCCACCAACCCCAACCTGACCAAGCCAGGCTACAAGACCACCTATCGCATCATTGCCAACGACAACGCCCTGGGCGCTGGCCTGGCTTTCTATGCAGCTGACGCACTGAAGCTGAAAAAAGTCGCCATCATTGACGACCGCACCGCTTACGGACAAGGCGTGGCTGAAGTGTTCAAGCGCACGGCGCTGTCCAAGGGCATGCAGGTTGTGGACGAGCAGTTCACCACCGACAAAGCCACCGACTTCATGGCCATTCTGACCGCCGTGAAAGCCAAGGCACCTGATGCCGTGTTCTACGGCGGCATGGACCCACAGGGCGGCCCCATGCTGCGCCAGATGGAGCAACTGGGCATGAGCAACGTCAAGTTCTTCGGTGGTGACGGCATCTGCACGTCCGAGCTGGCCAAGCTGGCTGCTGGCGCCAAGACCCTGAACAACGTGGTGTGCGCTGAAGGCGGCGCCTCGCTGGCCAAAATGCCTGGCGGCGAAGCCTGGAAAAAGCGTTACGACGCCAAGTACCCCAACCAGTTCCAGGTCTACAGCCCGTACACCTACGACGCGACCTTCGTTCTGGTCGACGCCATGAAGCGTGCTGGTTCCACCGATCCAAAGGTCTACACCCCTGAACTGATCAAGACCAACTTCAAGGGCGTGACCACCACCATCGGTTTCGAGCCCAATGGCGAGTTGAAGAACCCAGCCATCACCCTGTACGTCTACAAGGACGGCAAGAAAGCTGCGCTGAACTGATCCGGTTTATCCGTAACGAAAAAGCCACCGCGAGGTGGCTTTTTTCATGGGTGGGTAGATTCCAGATAGCCGTAACGGCATCTCCAGCAGACCAGCAGACACAAAAAAGCCCAGACTGGCTGGGCTTTCAGGAGTTGTTGCCACCGTGTGGAAACTCACGGCAACTTGACTGATGGCGGAAGAGGCGGGATTCGAACCCGCGGTAGGTTTAACCCTACGCACGCTTTCCAGGCGTGTGACTTAAACCACTCATCCACCCTTCCGCGAAGCTCTTGATTATAGCAGTGCGGCTGGCAAAGCGATGCGCCCGCCCGGACACTTTGACCGGGCAAAGGTGGCTGGCCCTCAGTGCACGGTGCCCTGGAAACGGTGCTTTTCCAGTTGCATCATGCTGACAAAGTCCAGCGCCCGCATATGGGTCGATTCAAGGACCACTGGCGGGGCCACACCCGCATCCATCGCTTCGCGCCAGCGCGTGGCGCACACGCACCAGCGGTCGCCCGCCTTGAGCCCGGCAAAACGGTGTTCCGGCCGGGGCGTGATCAGGTCGTTGCCCTGGTCTCTGGAGAAAACCAGAAACTCGTCGGTCACGCGCACGCAGATCACATGCGAGCCCCGGTCGTGCGCGTCGGTGTTGCAGCACCCGTCGCGAAAGTACCCGGTGAGCGGGTCGTACGAACAAGGCACCAGCTCTGTGCCGAGGACATTTTTGGCATTCATCGTCATGGTCTGTGGTGCTCGGGAAGTCGTTGGTGTGATCGAAAGAGGCAGGGATTCAGCTGGCCTTGTTGGCCTGAACCATCTTCATGGCTGAGGTGATGAGGGCAGACACCTCGGTCATGTTGCTGGGCACGACCAGTGTGGTGGTGGCATCGCCAGCCACCCGCGAGTAGGCATCGACGGCCTTTTCAGCGACCTTGAGTTGCACCGCCTGCTCGCCACCCGGCTGTCGGATAGCCGCCGCGACCACTTCGATGGCGCGGGCGTTGGCTTCGGCCACGGCAGTGATGGCAGCGGCTTCGCCCTGTGCGTTGTTGATGGCCGCCTGCTTTTCGCCTTCGGAGCGGGCAATGAATGCTTCACGCTCACCGGTCGCGATGTTGATCTGCTCTTGCTTCCGGCCTTCAGAGGCGGCAATCAGCGCGCGCTTTTCCCGCTCGGCGGTGATCTGCGACTGCATGGCGTGCAGGATTTCCTTGGGTGGCGTCAGGTCCTTGATCTCATAACGCAGCACTTTCACGCCCCAGTTCAGGGCCGCTTCGTCAATCGCGGCCACCACTTGGGCGTTGATGATGTCGCGCTCTTCAAAGGTTTTGTCCAGTTCGAGCTTGCCGATGACTGAACGCAGCGAGGTCTGGGCCAGTTGCGTGACTGCCACGATGTAGTTGGACGAGCCGTAGCTGGCCCGCATCGGATCGGTCACCTGGAAATACAGGATGCCGTCGACCTGCAACTGCGTGTTGTCGCGCGTGATGCAGACCTGGCTGGGCACATCCAGCGGGATTTCTTTCAGGCTGTGCTTGTAGGCCACACGGTCAATGAAGGGGACCAGAAAATTCAGGCCGGGCGTGAGGCTGCCGTGGTATTTACCCAGCCGCTCGATGACCCATGCGTTCTGTTGCGGCACCACCTTGATGCTCTGGACGATAAAGATGCCGGCAACGATCAGGATGACGATTGCAATTTCCATGGTTCCTCCTTGATTATTTGAATACGGGTCAGTGGTCTGAATTGGCTTCGTAGAGCACGTTCAATCTCAGACGCAAGGCAGCAGCCTACAGCTTTTCAATGACCAGACGGTTTCCCAGCATTTCCTTGATGCGGAAATGACCGGGCAGGGCAGGCTCGGCCGGGTTGGCTGGCACGGCGGTCCACTGCGCGCCCCGGAATTTGACGGTGGCGGTGCCGTCGGCGTTCCACTGCGCCACTTGAACCGCTTCACCGATGTCAATGTTGACATCGCTGTTCGCGCTGGCCGGCAAGGGGGCGGGCCGCTGGCTGCGCTGCCAGTGCCACACGGCCACCGCACCACCGCCCACCACAGCGGCAACCGCCATTTGCGCGACCATTGACAGCCCCAGATGGGCGGCCAGCGCACCCGCCGCCAGCCCAAGGGCGATCATCAGCAGATAAAAAGTGCCAGTGACCAGCTCGACGGCGATGGCGGCTCCGGCCAGCAGCCACCAGACGGTTGATTCAGCCATGTTGTGTCCTTTTGTCGGTCATGCGCCACATTTTGGGGCAATTACCACCGGGTGCAAGCGCGCCCACTGATTATTTCCTTACACTTCGCACTCTTTCCTTTGACCGTTCGGGCTCAACCTGTCTATGCCCATCCGAGCGATTGCCATGCCCTCCGACAGGTTCAGGGCGCCAATGAACTGCTGCCCATGAAATTCCGCTTTCCCATCGTCATCATTGATGAAGATTTCCGTTCCGAAAACACCTCTGGTCTGGGGATTCGGGCACTGGCGCAAGCCATCGAGAGCGAGGGCTTTGAGGTGCTGGGCGTGACCAGCTACGGCGACCTGTCGCAGTTTGCCCAGCAGCAAAGCCGCGCCAGCGCGTTCATCCTGTCGATTGACGACGAGGAATTCACCCCCGGCCCAGATCTGGACCCCGCTGTGCTCAACCTGCGCACCTTCATCGAAGAGGTACGCCGCAAGAATCTGGACGTGCCGATTTACGTCTATGGCGAGACCAAGACCTCGCGGCATATCCCGAACGACATCCTGCGCGAACTGCACGGCTTCATCCACATGTTCGAGGACACGCCCGAGTTTGTGGCGCGTCACATCCTGCGTGAAGCCAAGAGTTACCTCGAAGGCGTGCAGCCACCCTTCTTCAAGGCTCTGCTCGACTACGCCGAAGACGGCTCCTACTCTTGGCACTGCCCGGGTCATTCCGGCGGTGTGGCGTTTCTGAAAAGCCCGGTGGGGCAGATGTTTCACCAGTTCTTTGGTGAAAACATGCTGCGCGCCGACGTCTGCAATGCGGTGGAGGAACTGGGGCAGCTGCTCGATCACGACGGCGCCATAGGTGCCAGCGAGCGCAATGCGGCGCGCATCTTCAATGCCGACCACTGCTTTTTTGTCACCAACGGTACGTC
>CALSAU010000194.1:0-5200 GCA_943372985.1 Polaromonas sp. YR568
CGTTCCATGCTTGCCGAGGCGCAGCGCCGCCCTTTGCCGCTGGCGGCGCCGCAGACGCCTGCCAGCGCCGACAACGTGCGCGATGTGGGCACCCTGTACGCTGCGGCACTCGCGTCCATGCAACTGCGCGACTTCGCGGGCGCGCGGACTTTCATGGGTGCGCTGCGGCCGTTTGCGGTGGGTGTCCCGCGTGCCAGTGATGCGCTGGACCTGCTGGCCATTGAGATCGACCTGCAGGCAGGAACGCCTGCGGCCCTGGCTTCGTCGGCCCGCTTTGCCAGTGCCAGCAACCGTGCCGAGGTCCTGGTGCTGGCGCGTGCGCTGCTGGCCTCACAACGGGCGCCGGAAGTTTCGGGCAAGCTGCAAACTTGGGTGACGGCCAACCCGAGGGATGCGCAGGCCTGGCAGCTGCTGGCCACAGCCTATGGCAACCAGGGTCAGGCGGTCCGGGCGATCCGGGCCGAGGCTGAAAGCCGCGCGGCCCAGCTGGACTACCCGGCCGCGCTGGACCGTCTCAAGGCCGCGCAGGCCATGATGCGCAGCAACCCGGCCAGTGCGGATTTTGTGGAGGGCTCGATCATTGACACGCGTGCGCGGCAGCTCGAGTCACTTATCAAGGAACAGGCGCTCCAGGAGAAAGTCGATCGCTAGCTGCAGCACCGAGTAGATCAGCGAACCGATCAGCGCCGCCCCAAAGCCGGCGACATTCAGGCCACTGACCAGGCTGGCAGCCGCCCAGAACATCAGGGCGTTGATGATGAAAAGAAACAGCCCCAGCGTCACCACCGTCACCGGCAGCGTGAGCAACACCAGCAGGGGTCGCACGACCATGTTCAGTGCGCCCAGCACCGCAGCGGCCAGCAGCGCGCTGGTGAAGCTGGTCACCGTGACGCCGCTGTACAGGTAGGCCACGGCCAGCAGGGCGGCCGCACTCAGGAGCCAGGAGGTGATGAGTTTCATGGTCAGAGAATACCACCCGGCTGGCCGTGGACAGGGGTGATTCCGGGGACCGGTGTGGTGCTTTCTGATCGCTCTTCGGCGGCTCTTGGGCGTCTCGCATCCACCAGCCGTGCTGCGCCAAACTGGCGCATCAGCGCCTCGGTCTGGCTGCCCAGTGTGGATTGCGCCAACTGGGTGATCACTTCATCGCCGCCACCTTCCAGCAAGGGAGTCAGTTGAGCAAACAGCCGGTCTGCCCATCGGCCGCGCCAGCTCTCGCGGGCGCTGTTGGTCACCCATTTGCTGGCGCGGTGCGTGACGCGGGGCGCGCACCCCAGCAGGATCCAGCGCCGGGGCGGACGCGGAGGGCCCGAAGGCCCATTTCCTTTTCCATCTCCATCTCCATTCGCCAGACTGTCCAACACGGCCCGCAGGCACTGCCGGGCGCAGTCTGCATCGTCCACGTACACAATGATGTTGTCCACGGCAGGCTCTTAGGCGAATTGCGTTGCAGCAGGGCCGTGCCGGCTCAGGTCGTCACGGCGGCTTCGGCGCCAGCACCCTTCTGGCGCCGCGTGACCAGCCAGCCGGCGCCCAGCACACCAACCACGGCCACCACGTAAGTCGCCCACTGTGCGATGGTCTGCAAGGTCTGGGCAGAGGCCGGCGTGTCGGGACCTCCGTACACCGGATCCAGCAGCGGCTCACCCACCACCATCTTGGCGGCGGTGAAGGCCAGCACGGCGGCACCCAGTTGAATGATGACCGGGAAGCGCTCCACCAGCTTGAGCACCATGGTGCTGCCGAACACCACAATCGGCACGCTGACGAGCAGGCCAATGATGACCAGATCAAACGAGCCGTGCGCCGCACCGGCCACGGCCAGCACGTTATCGATGCCCATCAGTGCATCCGCCACGATGATGGTTTTCATCGCGCCCCAGAACGTGGTGGCGACCGGGCCGTCATGGTGGCCGTCGTCCTGGTCCGCGAGCAGTTTGTAGGCGATCCACAGCAGGCCCATCCCACCGACCAGCATCAGCCCGGGGATCTTGAGCAGCCACACCACACCGACGGTCATCACCGATCGGACGGCAATCGCGCCGACCGTGCCCCAGGCGATGGCCTTTTTCTGCAGGTGAGGTGGCAGGTTGCGCGACGCCAGTGCGATCACGATGGCGTTGTCGCCAGCGAGCACCAGGTCAATCAGGATGATGGCCAGCAAGGCAGACCACCAGGCGGTTGAAAACAATTCCACGTTCATGCTCCAGGTCAGGTGTAGGCGCGGGAATCCGCAAAGGGGTGTCCCGATGAAAAAGCCTGACAGGCTGTGATGGAGTGCGCAACGCAAAAGGGTGCCGCAACGCCTCGATCAGCCCTGTTCAGGCTTCAATCGAAGGTCTGGCTCAACATGCAGCGCTGCCGCATGTCCAACAAGCCGGAAGTGCAAACTTCGTATTGACGACTTGTTGTACCGATGTGGCCGTGAAACTGCGAATCGGATCGCTGGGCACATCGGGGGAGTTACTCCCCTTCAAGACCATAATTTGACAACAAAACCGGTAATTTTGCAAACGAGAGCTTGATTCCCATCGTTTTGGGTAACGATGGCCGGCTGGAACCAGACATGCCTGCGCCCTGTGCGGTGCTCGCCGCAGTCCGTAGTGGCGGGGGTATGGCTGTACCGCACTGTCGCCCACGGACCGCTGGCCCATAATGGGCGGCCCGGCCAGCAAACCCATTTGCGCTTCCGCCATGCCTGATGGCGGTGGTCTTTCCGGATTTCTGTCCCTCTCCTGTTCGTTCCATGCCTGGCATCCACATCACCGACATCGAAGCCGCAATCAACTATTGGCGCGAAAAAAAGCCGTCACCGGATGGCGTCACACTGGCGCCCGAGTTGCGCGCCCTCGCCGAGGTGTATGCGCTGCTTGTCTTCTATCACGAGGACGAAGCCGACGAGAAGAGCTTTCCGCCCAAAGCCATGGCCGCCTGGCGCGCCTGGTACGACACCACCGCCGACACGCCCTGCATTGCCATCTGCTCCACCAGCCAGGGCGATGAGATGTGCAAGGGCTGCGGTCGCACCTTTGATGAAGTGCAGCACTGGCCTGTCATGACCCCGGCCGAAAAGCGCGGCACCTGGCGCCGCATCACCCAGGAAGCCACCGCCTGGCGCTTCGGCCGCTATGCCGATCGCGCGCTTGAAAAATCCGGCGCTGACCGCTGACGGTTTCGGGCCCTCCGATGATCCGGCTGACCCGCGCGCCCAACATCGCCATTGCCGCGCTGTGGGCCGACGCGCTCACCCAGGCCGGCATGGCCGCCAGCGTGCAGCGCTACTTTCTGGGCGGCGTCGCCGGTGAGTTGCCACCCGATCAATGCCAACCCGAGGTGTGGCTGACCCATCGTGAGCATGAAACCCAGGCCAAAGCCTTGCTGGACGCGTTGCAGAACCGCCCCCAGCGCAGCTGGCTGTGTGTTTGCGGTGAGCAGGTGGAAGGTGGCTTCGACCAGTGCTGGCATTGCGGTGCTGACATGCCTGCTGGCACCTGATTTCAGACGCGTCGTTCGATACCTCAGGACCAACGGAACCTCATCGGGCACACCCTTCGACAAGCTCAGGGCGAACGGGTTCAATAAACCGCTGAGAGTATCGAAGTGGCCGGGTATTCAGGCCAGCGGAGCCGTGGAACCGGCTTCGCCGGGCCACAGGCGGACGGCCCCCTCGGGGGGCAGGGAGCTACACGAAGTGAGCGACCGTGGGGGCCCTACTGATCAGACTCTTTTGGCCAGCACGGCCGCCAACCCGGTATAACTCGCCGGCGTCATGGCCAGCAGGCGCTCTTTTTCTGAATCTGGAATCTCCAGCGAGCGGATCAGTGCGTGCAGGTCTTCAGCCTTCACGGTTTTGCCGCGCGTGACTTCCTTGAGCTTTTCATAGGCGCCCTGTACGCCATAGCGGCGCATCACGGTCTGGATCGGTTCGGCCAGCACTTCCCATGAGGCATTGAGGTCGTCACTGAGCGCTTCGCGGTTGAGCTCCAGCTTGCCGAGGCCGGTGCCCAGCGAGTGATAGGCCAGCACCGCGTAGCCCAGCGCCACGCCCATGTTGCGCAGCACGGTCGAGTCGGTCAGGTCACGCTGCCAGCGCGAAATCGGCAGCTTTTCGCTCAGGTGCCGCAGCAGCGCGTTGGCCAGGCCCAGGTTGCCCTCGGCGTTTTCAAAGTCGATCGGGTTGACCTTGTGCGGCATGGTCGAAGAACCGATCTCGCCTTCTTTCAGCCGCTGCTTGAAGTAGCCCACGCTGACATAGCCCCAGATGTCGCGCGCCAGGTCGATCAGGATGGTGTTGGTGCGCGCCACGGCATCAAACAGTTCGGCCATGTAATCGTGCGGCTCGATCTGGATGCTGTAGGGCTGGAAGGTCAGGCCCAGGCCCAGCGGCTCTGGGGTTTCGATCACGCCGCGGCTGAAGGTTTCCCAGTCAAAGTCGGGCCAGGCTGACAGGTGGGCGTTGTAGTTGCCCACCGCGCCGTTCATCTTACCCATCAGCTTGATGGCGGCAATGCGGTCGCGCGCATTGGCCAGTCGCACCACCACGTTGGCGATTTCCTTGCCCACGGTGGTGGGGCTGGCGGTCTGGCCATGGGTGCGGCTGAGCATGGGCTCTTCGGCGAAGGCGTGCGCCATGTCGCGCAGCTGGCCGATCACCTTGTCGAGCACCGGCAAGAGCACCAGGTCGCGGCTGCTCTTGAGCTGCAAGGCGTGGCTGGTGTTGTTGATGTCTTCGCTGGTGCAGGCAAAGTGCACAAACTCGCTGGCCGCCTGCAGCTCGGGCCGGGCCTCGAATTTGGACTTGATCCAGTATTCGACGGCCTTGACGTCGTGGTTGGTGGTCTTCTCGATTTCCTTGATGGCGGTGGCGTCGGCCTCGGAGAAGTTCTTCACCAGACCCAGAAGGTAAGTGCGCGCTCCGGGGCTGAGCGGCTTGAATTCAGCGAACTTGGCGTCCGACAGCGCGATGAACCAGGCGATTTCGACCTGGACCCGGCGGTGCATATAGCCCTGTTCGGACATCAGGGGGCGCAACTGGCTCAGTTTGCCGGCGTAGCGGCCGTCCAGCGGTGACAGCGCATTGATGGTGGAAAAGCTCATGGCGCAATTGTAGGGCGTGCGATTTGTCGGCCCGGCTGTCAGCAGGGTATGGGGCTTACTCTATAGAATGCATTTCCTTCGGACCACGACCTCACTCCCACCA
>CALSAU010000195.1:0-5172 GCA_943372985.1 Polaromonas sp. YR568
TCTGCTACGCCGGTGGCCTGCCGGTGGTGATGAAAGAGATCCAGCACCTGCTGCACCGTGACATCGTCACCGTGAGCGGCAAGACGGTGGGCGAGAACATTGCCGACGCACAGAACTTCGACCCGCGCGTCATCAAGCCATTCGATGCGCCGTTCAAGGAGAAGGCCGGCATCGCCATCCTGCGCGGCAACCTCGCACCGCGCGGCGCTGTCATCAAGCCCAGCGCCGCCACGCCGGCGCTGATGGTGCACACCGGCCGCGCCGTGGTGTTTGAAGACAGCCACGACTTCCACGCCCGCATCGACGACGACAACCTCGACGTGGACGAAAACTGCATCCTGGTGCTGAAGAACTGCGGCCCCAAGGGCTACCCCGGCATGGCTGAAGTCGGCAACATGCCGCTGCCACCCAAGGTGCTGAAAAAAGGCATCACCGACATGGTCCGCATCAGCGACGCGCGCATGAGCGGCACCGCCTACGGCACCGTGGTACTGCACACCACGCCCGAAGCTGCCGCCGGTGGCCCGCTGGCGATTGTGCAGAACGGCGACATGATCGAGCTGAATGTGCCCGAGCGCAAACTGCAGCTGCTGATCAGCGACGAAGAGCTGAAAGCGCGCCTGGCGAAATGGACGGCGCCGCCACCGGCACTGTCGTCGGGCTACTGGAAGCTCTACATCGACCACGTGCTGCAGGCCGATGAAGGTGCCGACCTCGACTTTTTGGTCGGCCAGCGTGGCGCCTTCGTCCCGAAGGACAACCACTGACCATGCCCCGTTTGTTTGACGTGGTGGCGCTTGGCGAAGGCATGGTCGAGTTCAACCAGACCCGTGCCGGCGAGCCGGTGTACCTGCAGGGCTATGGCGGTGACACCAGCAATGCGGTGATTGCGGCCGCGCGCGCAGGCGCGCGCACCGCTTACCTGAGCCGTGTGGGCAAGGACTGGTCGGGTGAACGCCTTGAGGCGCTGTGGAAAACCGAAGGCGTCGATTGCCGTGCCGTGGAACGGGCAGACGACGGACCCACCGGCATGTACTTCGTCACCCATGGCCCGGCCGGGCATGAGTTCGGCTACCAGCGGCGTGGCTCTGCAGCCGCCCGCATGACGCCCGCATGGTTTGGCGGTGTGCCGCATAAGGTGGTGGCGCAGGCAGGCATCCTGCATGTGTCGGGCATCTCGATGGCCATCTCGGCCACCGCCTGCGATACCGTGCTGACGGCGATGCGTGCCGCACGCGCCTTGGGTTGCCGGGTGTCGTTTGATACCAATTTGCGACTCAAGCTATGGTCTATCGAAGCGGCGCGCGCGGCCATCGCGCAAGCCGCCGCGCTGTGCGACTGGTTTTTGCCCAGCATGGACGACGCCGTGCATCTGTGCGGCCAGACCGACCCGAATGCAGTGGCGGCGTGGGCCCATGCGCTGGGTGCACAGACGGTGGTGCTCAAGCTCGGCAGCGAGGGCTGCCTGATCAGCCACGGCGGGCACTGCGCGCTCATCCCCGGCCACCCTGTCGATCTGGTGGACGCCACCGGCGCGGGTGACTGCTTTTGCGGCAATCTGCTGGCGCGACTGGCGGCTGGCGACACACTGGCCGACGCCGCCCGCTATGCCAACGCGGCGGCGGCACTGGCGGTGCAGGGCTACGGGGCCGTGGCACCCCTGCCGCGCCCTGAAGCAGTGAAGGCATTGCTGTGACCGCCCTGATTGCCGTGGACTGGGGCACCACCTCGCTGCGCGCTGCACGGCTTGACTCACAGGGGCAAGTCCAGGAAGAGCGCGCTTCGTCGCAGGGGATTCTGGCGGTGCCTGCCAGTGGCTTTCCGGCCGCGCTTGATACCTTGTGCGACGGCTGGCACCAAGACAAAACCTTGACACTGATGTCCGGCATGGTCGGCAGCCGCCAGGGTTGGGTCGAGGCGCCCTACTGCGCCTGCCCGTCCGGCTTTGATGACGTGGCACGTCAACTGGCCTGGCTGCACCCCGGTCAGCTCGCCATCGTGCCCGGCCTCAGCTGTCAACATGATGGCGTACCCGACGTGATGCGCGGCGAAGAGGTGCAGGTGTTTGGTGCACTGCGCCTGCTGGGCCTGCAAGATGCCACCGTGGTGCTGCCCGGCACGCACAGCAAATGGGTCACGGTGCGGGGCAGCCGCATCGAAGGCTTCACCACCTTCATGACCGGCGAGTTCTATGCGCTGTTGCGCCGCCAGTCGATCTTGTCGCGCACGCTGCCGCCAGACGATGGGCCACTGGATGCCAGCGCCTTCGACCAGGGCGTGGCCCACGCACTGACGGGCCGCAGCCTGCTGGCTACGGGCTTCAGCGTGCGCACACTGTCGCTGTTTGAACGCATGGCGGCAGAGTCCCTGCCCAGTTATCTGTCGGGTCTGGTCATCGGCGAGGAACTGCGCGCACAGCCCGCGTTTCCGGCAGCGGTGGTGGTGATTGGATCGCCCGAGCTGGCGGGCCGCTACCAGCGGGCATTGGCCCAGCGGGGCATCACCACCCAGGTCGTTGGGCATGAAGCCACCTGGCAAGGCCTGTGGGCCCTGTCGAGAACACTGGGCTAACCACCAGATCCAAACCTGGAGTCCTGAGCCATGACATCCCACGACAAGTTTTCTGCTGCGCTCGACGCGCTGCCCTTGATCGCCATCCTGCGCGGCATCACACCCGCCGAGTCGCAGTCGGTGGGCAAGGTGCTCACGCAGAGTGGCTGGCGGCTGATCGAGGTGCCGCTGAATTCGCCGCACCCGCTGCAAAGCATTGCGACGCTGGCCACCACCTGCCTCGACGCTCTGGTCGGCGCGGGCACCGTGCTGCGCGCCAGCGAGGTCCGCGAAGTGCATGCGGCCGGCGGCCAGCTGATTGTGTCGCCGAACTTCAATGCCGAGGTGGTGCAGGAGGCCGTGCGGCTGGGCATGGTCTGCCTGCCTGGCGTGATGACGGCTACCGAGGCGTTTGCGGCGCTGGATGCGGGCGCCAGCGGGCTGAAGCTTTTCCCCGCCGAGATGGCCACCCCGGCCGTGGTGAAGGCGCTGCGCGCGGTGTTGCCGGCAGGCACGCTGCTGTTTCCTGTAGGCGGTATCACGCCAGCCAACATGACGGCGTATCGCGCTGCAGGTGCCGATGGCTTCGGCATTGGTTCTGCGCTCTACAAGCCGGGCATGACAACAGCGGAAGTCGGCGAGGTGGCGCGGGATTTTGCAGCGGCGTACGCGGGTAATATCCGGGCATGAGCACGCCTTCTTCCACTTCATCCCCCACTTCTTCAAGCATTTCCTTCGGCCTCGCGGGCCACGTCTGCATCGTCACCGGCGGGGCACAGGGCATAGGCGAAGCATGTATTCGCCGCTTCGCGCGTGAGAACGCCAAGGTGGTGATTGCCGATATTGACGACGCCCGCGGCCACGCACTGGCCACCGAGCTGGGTGGTCTGTATGTGCATTGCGACGTGGGCGACAAGGCCCAGGTCGATGCGCTGGTGGCACAAACCATGGCAGCGCACGGGCGCATCGATGTGCTGGTGAACAACGCGGGTATCTTCAAGGCGGCAGATTTCCTCGACGTGACCGAAGCCGACTTTGACGCGGTACTGCGCATCAACCTCAAGGGCTCTTTTCTCGTCGGCCAGGCGGTGGCACGCGCGATGGCAGGCAACGCGCCAGCCGGCCCGCACGGCGCGCGCGGAGCCATCGTCCACATGAGCTCGGTCAACGGCACGCTGACCATTCCGACTATTGCGAGCTACAACGTGAGCAAAGGCGGCATCAATCAGCTGACACGCGTGATGGCACTGGCGCTGGCCGACAAGGGCATCCGGGTGAACGCCGTAGCACCCGGCACCATCGCCACCGAGCTGGCTGCCAAAGCCGTGCTCACCAGCGACGAGGCCAAGGCCCGCATCATGACCCGCACGCCGATGAAGCGGCTGGGTGAGCCTTCAGAGATTGCCGACACCGTGGCGTATCTCGCCAGCGATGCTGCCAGCTACATCACCGGCGAGATTGTGGTGGTCGACGGCGGACGCATGACGCTGAACTACACCGTGCCGGTGTAAGGCCTGCAGCGTCCCTCAAGCAGGACCAATCGCCCTGCGCCCTTGAGATGGATCATGCGCGCTGCCGAAGATGCACCCCGAAAGCCGCTGTTTCACTAGACTGAGCCTCTGGGCTCTGCCCTCTGGTTCCTGGCTTCTGGAGTTCACCATGCCGATTCGCCCGGCTTTCACCCTGCGCCCATCCCCTTCGCAACCACCCTCCGTGATGCGGATCGACCCCGTCAGGAACTGCCGCAGTGTCGACCGCGCTTGACGCTTCCACGCTGCTGGGCCTGAGCGTGGCGCTGGGCATCGGCCTGCTGATTGGCGCCGAGCGCGAGCGCCGCAAAGGCAGCGGCACCACACGCAGTGCCGCCGGCATACGGACTTTTTCCGTCGTCGCCCTGCTGGGTGCCGTCGCTGTGCTGCTGGGTGGCACGGCCGTGCTGGTGGCCGTGACGGCGGTGGTCGGCGCACTGGCGCTGGCCGCCTACCTGCGCACGCGAGAGACCGATCCCGGAATGACCACCGAGGTGGCGTTGCTGCTGACCTGCCTGCTCGGCGGGCTGGCGATGAAGCATGCCGTGCTGGCGGCTGGCGTGGGGGCAGCACTGGCTGCACTGCTGGCCGCCAAGACCCGGCTGCATCACTTTGTGTCCCGCATCCTGACCGAGCGGGAGTTGCACGACGCCTTGCTGTTCTCGGCAGCAGCGCTGATCGTGTTGCCGCTGGCACCAGACCGTTTCATGGGCCCCTTCGATGCCGTCAATCCCTATGCGATCACCCGTTTGGTGGTGCTGGTGATGGCCATCAGTGCGCTTGGCTATGCCGCAACGCGCGCCCTCGGTCCGCGTTACGGCCTGCCGCTGGCGGGGCTGGCTGCCGGATTCATCTCCAGCACCGCCACCATCCATGCCATGGGCACGCGTGCAGCCGGGTCCAGGGCACAGGCAGACGGTGCGACGGCCGGCGCAGTGCTCTCCAGCATTGCCACCATCGTCCAGCTCGCTGTGGTGGTGACGGCCGTGCAGCCTGCACTGCTTGACGCGCTGCTGCGGCCGCTGCTGCTGGGTGGTCTCGCCGCCTGCGCCTACAGCCTGCTGTTCTTCCCGCGCGGAACGGCAGCGCCAGG
>CALSAU010000196.1:0-5147 GCA_943372985.1 Polaromonas sp. YR568
TTATTTTGATGGAAGTTAACTCCTACATCGAAACGACGATAATTCCACGGCTGAAGAAAACCATTTTTGCGTCGCGTTGGCGTGGTGGGAAACCACAGTCCACTGATGGTTTGAGCGCTGCGTTTAAGGTCATTCGCCTCGAAAGCTACGAAGATACCCTGAACAACTTGCAGCTGCAACGTACGTCAGCGCAGGGCGATCTGCTCAACTACCTGCCGCAGCAAGCCAAGGATGACTATCTACTCAACTACCTGCTGGACGTGGAATGCCGGGGCTCGCTGCTGTCAGTGGAGGATTTCAAGAAACCCTTCGACTACACCCTCAACGTGGCGGTGGATTCGGCGGGTGCCTTCGAGCCGCGCAAGATCGATCTGGTTGAAACGTTCAATTTCCTGATCGGCCTGCGGGTAAAGCACATTGACGCCCAGCCGCAGCGCGGCTTCGTCACCGTCACCGGTACGCTGCCCAGCGGTGAAAGCTGCCTTGTGCTATGGCGCAACTGCGATACGCTGGATTACGAAGGCGTAACAAAGCTCTGCGACAGACTAGCCATAAACCCGGCGGACAACGAGTTCGATGTGGTCTACATCAACGGCGACCACAACATCCCCACTGTGCTGACACAGACGGCAGAGGAAGGCGGTGCTACCCGCGTGCTCAAGCTGCGCCAGATCGAGCCGGAGTTTCTGGAGCGCATGTTCTCGGTGGAGGACATCTAATGGCACCACCACGCAAGTCCCCTACCGCCGGTTCTGGCTCAAGCGGCACTGCCGGGTCCAGTAGCGGTGGCAGGAAGCGCAGTTTCCATCAGGAATTGGTGCTCAATCGCTGGGTGCTGGGCTTCTTTCAGGGCGGCACCCTGGCGGCGCTCAAGATGCGCTTGAGCGATGACCGTTTCGAGGGCATCGACGAGGACGGCCAGACCAAGTTCTTCCACGAACTGATCCGCGGCTTGTTCGATCCCAATAAGGTGCCGGAGGCTGACCTGCGGCGCTACGACTTGAACGTCGTCGCCCACTGGCAGGCCATCACTGCCCAGCGCAACAAGCTTGAAGGCCACGAACTGCAGATGAAGTACTTCCAGTACCTCTCGCTGCTGTTCACCGAACTGTATTTAGACTGGTACTTCAACCACCGTCAGGACTTGCTCGATGGCCTGAATGAGGAAATGACTCGCTACCGTGCCGAGACAGGCGCGGAACCATTCCGAGATTTCGAAGCGGACGACCTGAACAAGGTCGCCTTCTGGAACGCCACCGGCAGCGGCAAGACCCTGCTGCTGCACGTCAACATCCGCCAGTACCTGCGCTACTTCCAGGCGGGGCGCAGCGATCACTTTCCCGACAAGATCATCCTGCTTACACCCAACGAAGGGTTGAGCCGTCAGCACCTAGAGGAGCTGCACCTGTCCGGCTTCGGGTTCTCGCAGTTTTTCAACAAGGCCCAGTCACCTGCGCGCGGCACCATAGAGATTATCGACATCAATAAGTTGGGCGATGAGATGGGCGACAAGACCGTCGCCGTGGATGCCTTCGAGGGCAATAACCTGGTGCTGGTGGACGAAGGCCACCGGGGTACGGGTACGGCGGCAGGCGCGTGGATGGCGCGACGAGATGCATTGGTGCGTGGTGGTTTTGCTTTCGAGTACTCAGCCACCTTCGGGCAGGCAGTGGCCAAAGGCATGACTGTGGCGGCGGCGGAAGAAGACATCCAGAAGAAGCGCGCCAAGATGCTGTTCAACACCACCAGTCTGCGCAGTCTGGACGACGGGCAGAAGGCGCAACTTGCGCTGACCGCCGAAGACACGCGCCGCGCGCGCATCACTGCTACGCGCGAGATTTATGCCAAGTGCATATTGTTCGATTACTCGTACAAGTTTTTCTATGGGGACGGCTATGGCAAGGAGTCGCTGATCCTCAACATGAACGGCGAGGCCTACGAGCAGGCGGACAACGCGCGCAAGTATTTCACCGCCTGCCTGCTCGCCTACTACCAGCAGCTATGGCTGTGGAGCACACACCGCGACAAAATCACCGACTTCAACATCGAGAAGCCGCTCTGGGTTTTCGTCGGCAACACGGTGTCCGGGGAGGAATCGGACATTCTGGAAGTGGTGAACTTCCTCGCCGACTTCCTGAACAGCGACGCACAGATCAAGACTTGGCTGGCCGACCTGATTGCGGACAAGGCTCAGATTCTGGACGCCAAGGGCAACAATATTTTCGGTGGGCGCTTCACACCGTTGATGGGCTTCGGCGGTCGCGTGGACGATCTATACACCGACATCCTGTTGCGCGTGTTCAATGCCTCGGCCCGCCAGCGCTTGAAACTGGTCAACATCAAGAGCAGCAAGGGTGAGCTGGCGTTGCGCGTGGGCGAGGCAGAGCCCTTCGGCCTGATCAACATCGGCGACGATGCAGGCTTCTTCGGGATGGCGGAGAACATCCAGGCCTTCGACAGCGAACGCGACGACTTCGGCGGCGCGCTGTTCGGCACGCTGAACAACAAGGACAGCCACCTCAACGTGCTGATCGGATCGCGCAAATTTACGGAAGGCTGGAGCAGTTGGCGCGTGTCCACGATGGGTCTGCTGAACATGGGCCAGGGTGAAGGCTCGCAGATCATCCAGTTGTTCGGACGCGGGGTGCGCCTCAAGGGCAAGGGTTTCTCGCTCAAGCGTACCTTGCCGCAAGAAAGGCCCAAGGGCGTACATCTGGACAAGCTTGAGGGGCTGAACATCTTCGGCGTGCGCGCCAGCTACATGGCTGCGTTCAAAGACTACCTGCGCGAGGAAGGCATCACGCCCAGTGACGAAGTGCTGGAGCTGGACTTCCCGACACGGGCCAACTTGCCCACGGGCAAGCTGAAGACCTTGGCGCTGAAGGATGGCTACAAGGACAACCAGAAACTCGGGTTCAAGCGCACGCACTTCCCGTCGATGTACGAAATTCCTGCACAGTTCCAGGGCAAGATCAAGCCACCCCATGTGGTGCTTGACCTGTACCCGCGCGTAGAAGCGCTGTCCAGCAAGGACAAGGGCACAGCCACCGTGACGGAAGCTCGCAACAAGGGAAAGCTGAATCAGACGCTGTTCCCGGCTTTCAATTGGGATCGCGTCTATCTGGCCTTGCAGGATTACAAGCTGCAGCGCAGCTGGAGTAATCTTCGCTTGGAGCGGCAGAAGCTGATCGACTTCTGTGCGGGCGCGCATGATTGGTATACGCTGTTCATCCCGGCGGCGGAACTGAACGTAACGACCTTCGCCGACATCCGCAAGCAGGAAGACATCCTGCTGCGACTGCTGACGGACTACACCGACCGCTTCTACAAGGCCCTGAAGACTGGCTATGAAGGCCAGTTTTACGACATCACCCACATCGATGAAGACCACGGGTCGATGCTCAAGCTGTACCAGTTCGAGATCGAGAACAGCGATGACGGTCTGGAATATCAGGCGAAGCTGGAAGTTCTGAAGAAGCTGGTGGCGGACGGCAAGATCGGTGAGGCGAGCAAATGGAATGCGCCACACATGGTGGCCATCAGCTTTGACCGGCACTTGTTCTACCCGTTGTTCAGCTTCGAGCAGGATGGGGACAAAGATCTTGTTCCTTTGAAGCTAAAACCTTTGGGCCTTGGCGCGCCGAGCGAAGTGACCTTTGTCCGTGACCTCGAGGCGTTCTATAACTCCAGCGAAGGCAAGGAAGTGATTGGCCCGCGCAGTCTGTACCTGCTGCGCAATGCGGATCGAGAACAGAAAGGCCTGGGCTTCGCGTTGGCGGGCAACTTCTATCCGGACTTTCTGCTGTGGCTGGTGGACGATGCCAGCGGCAAGCAGTGGCTGACCTTTGTCGATCCGAAGGGGTTACGCAATCTCGACCTGTCGCATCCTAAGCTGGGTCTCTACAAGGAGGTGAAGACCCTGGAAACGACGCTGGCTGGGCAGGCCAAATCGGGCGAGGCGCCGCTGGTCTTAAATGCCTTCGTGCTGTCACCGACGAAGTTCGCAGACCTACTCAACGTGGGCGACCCGACAAAGAAGGCCGATTTGGAAAGCCGCAATGTTTTGTTCATGGAGGATGGCGCTAGCACCTACCTGACGAAGCTATTTGCAAACCTAGTTTAGGGGCGGGATCGAGAACCGAGAACGAATGAAGCTGCATTGCCTGCTTCTGCTGCAGCTTTGAATATCGCTTTGGGGTCGGCCTTTAGGCAGCATAGCCATGAAGATATGTACGCGGCATGATCTTTGCGGGGCTCAGAGACGATCCCTGTTTCCCCGGAAATGAAGGCAGCACCCAGCTCTGCCACCAGTTCCTCCATGGCATAAGCCGCAGAACCGAAGCACCCGGAGAGATCTCGTGCGCACCGGGAGGCGTGCCCTGTCCAATGGACCAGTTCGTGGAAGGCAACACCGTAGTAGGCTTCACTGCTCACGAACTCTTCGGGGTGTGGCAAGTGAATCTCGTCTCGGGTTGGCAGGTAGCAGGCCTGCTCTCCACCCCATAGGATGCGTGCCTTGCTGTTCTTGATAACCTGCTCAGCCATCTCCTGGCGTTGGTCTGCCGGCGGGGTGACATGTTCCGGATGGAACCCATCGATCTGATCAGCATTGAAAACCGTGGCCATCTTCAGGATAAAGGGTCGGCCTGTGCGACCTTGCGCCGAGGCGCTATCGCCACTGGTTTCACGGTCATCGTCACCCAAGATCGGCTGGTAGAAGACCGTAGGGCTTCCGGTCTCCCCTTTTCGGACCTGCGCGCCAATCGACTGCCACTGGCGATAGGTGGCCCAACGATCAGTTGTGAAGGCTCGGATCTGTTGGGAGGCCCATAGGCTCAGCACGTTGATGCCGTGGTACCGGTACTTGCCTACCGGGTTTTGCGGCAGTGAAGCGCCTGAGCCCTTCGTGTTCCAAGGCATCCGATAGTCGCCAGCTCCTGCTTCTATGGCCTCAATGATCTGGAGGGTAATCCGTTCGTACAAAGTCTGCCGTGAAGTATCTGTTGCCATTTCGCCACCTCGGGTCTTGATGAGGTGGATTCATAAGTTGCCAGACGAACTTCACACGACTGACGACCAAGTACACATTTTGAGCGCCTAAACGCTGAAGACTCCCGAAAAAGCTATATGCAGCAAGGAGTTACCGA